>JAHFEI010000020.1:573-14259 GCA_023248615.1 Nitrospinales bacterium
CCGCAAGGCGGGGCGCGATATTTTTGTGGATGTGCATATACAGGTAGAGCCGCGCATAAGCGTATCCGAAGCGCACAACATAGCCGAATCCGCCAGGCAGGAGCTGAAGCGCCGCGCCTCGCACGTAACCGACGCCATGATACATATAGATACCGAGGATGACCGCGAGGGGCGGCTATACCAAGACAGGCGGGCGGCGGTGGAAAACCTGGTGATAGAAACGCTGGTGCCGTACCCCGATGTCGCGCTTTCGGACGACGTAATAATTCACTACTTCCTGCACCATGTGGTTGCGGAAATATCGCTCGACACAAAAAACGAGCTTACCGTAGCCCAGGTGCGCGGCATCGCCGTTGCGTTGAAAGACAGGCTGATAAGTAGCGGCCTTACAAACGAAGTGGTGGTGAAGCATAGCCTGGGCAAATGGCAAAAGGAGGAAACCGCGTGAAGTACAGGATTGAGAAAGATTCCATGGGCCTGCTGGAAGTGCCGGCAAACGCATACTACGGCGTGCATACCACGCGCTCCCTAAACAACTTCCAAATCAGCGGGCTTAAAATACCGCCACAGCAAATACGGGCGCTGGCGTTGCTGAAACTGGCATGCGCCAAGGCGAACATGGAGATGGGGCTACTGCCGCAAGGCAAGGGGAATGCCATCGTAAAAGCGGCGCGGGAAATAGTGGCGGGAAGCTGGCACGAGCAGTTCCCGATAGATATTTTCCAAAGCGGCTCCGGCACATCCTCCAACATGAACGTGAACGAGGTGATAGCAAACCGCGCCGCAGGGCTGATGGGAAAACAGCGCGGCGACCGGGGAGCCGTGCATCCCAATGACCACGTGAACATGGGGCAATCCACCAATAACATTTTCCCATCCTCCATCCGCGTCGCCGCCCTGCCGCTTTTGCTTGCGCTTATCGCCGCCGCAGAGGGGCTACGGAAAACGCTGGAGGCCAACGGAAAAAAATTCGATAGCTACATAAAATCCGGGCGCACCCACTTGCAAGATGCGGTGCCTATCCGCATGGGGCAGGTTTTTTCCGCTTTTGCGTTTTCCATCGGCAAGGATATCGGGCGGCTGAAATCCAAAATCGCGCACCTCTCGGAACTTGGCGTGGGCGGCAACGCAGTCGGCACCGGCATAAACACCCCCCGCGCATTCCGCAAGCTGATACTAAAATACCTGAACCGCGAAACTGGGCTAACTTTCCGCGTAACCGCCAACGGCATAGAAGCAACGCACAGCACCAACGACCTTGCAGACCTCTCTGGCGCCATCCAAACCCTTGCCGTGGATACCGCACGAATATGCAACGACCTGCGGCTGATGGCATCCGGCCCGCTTACCGGGTTTAACGAGATTGCGCTACCTGCAGTAGAGCCAGGCTCTTCCATCATGCCGGGCAAAATCAACCCCTCCATCTGCGAGGCGGTGAACATGGCATGCCTAAAAGTTTTCGGCAACCACCAGACCATAACCATGGCGGCTCTCTCTGCGCAACTGGAGCTGAACGTGACTATGCCGGTAACGGGCTACGCCCTTTTGGAATCCCTTACCATCCTTGCCGCCGCGCTTGATACGCTGGATAAAAAATGCGTCTCCGGCATCACCGTAAATGTGGAGCAGTGCCGCAAATACGCGATGGAAAGCCCCAGCCTTGCCACCTTCCTAAACCCCATCATCGGGTACGACCGCGCGGCGGCGGTGGTAAAAAAAGCGTTGAAAGAAAAGAAGACCATCCCGCAAGTGGCGCTGGAAGAAAAACTGCTGACCGAGGAACAACTTGCGAAAGTGCTGGCTCCAGAGCGGCTCACCTCGCCGGGGATGCCCGGCGGCTTGAAAAAACCGAAGGCAAAACCCCGCGCAAAATAATCCGCCGGTCGCTACTCCCACAGCCAACCCTGTGGGAGCCATCCGCCCCCCCCACATCAATTATGTGGGGGAGCGTTGCACCTCGAAACCTACCGTCTTTACTATTTGAAGGTTCCGCCCAAATTCACCATGAAAAATGTCTTTTCCTTAGCGTTAAACGTATCCGGTGACTCAGATGATAAAAAATCGCGACCCACACCAAATTCAAGCCAATAATATCCAATGACAAGACCACCCGAAAAGACTTGAACCTGTTTTTTGTCCTTGGGGTCGCTTGTGTTAGTTTCCGTTGATGAGGATATCATAAACAACCCAGAGCAATGGAGTCCTTGCAACCAATCAGAACTGTCATAATAAGGGGAATATTTTACCCCCCCCGCAATGCCGTCAAACAACTTAAAGCTTTCTCCTTGCCTCATTTTTACTGCAGTAACTGCGGCGATAAGTTCGATGGGTTTTTTAGGAGTACTCGATATATATTGACCAGCGTTTTCGTCTTTTTTTTCATCCCCTGCATCTGCATAACCGTATCCAGGAAAAATCAACAAGAATAAAATCAGATAAAATCCCTTCCGCACAACCCCTCCTAATTTATTTACAAATGACTAATATGCTGATGACAACCTTTTGCCATCCCTGCGCCGGTGCAATCCTAACCAAGCCCTGTAAAAACATTCAACTCGTTCCCTCTAAATCTTTCGCACACCTGTTTCAGCATCCATTGGCGCATTTGCCAACTTCCCGGTAAGGTGGAGATTATCCGAGACGGTTAAAATTGTCAAACTTATCGTTTCTCCTCATCTTTACCACTGGCTTTCGCATCCATTCCCGCGCCAGCAACGGCGGAAGAAACCCCACCTTCCTCTCCCTTGGAAATGCAGGGTGCGGCAAGGTTTGAAGTTATCCCGCCTGCCAACTTAAATGTGTAATTATTTAGACAGCTTTTACTTTTGTTTGGTAATATCTCCGTAGTGGGGAACGGTTATACGGGTAATATCGGGCTAAATGGACTTCTCGCGAAAGTTGCGCTCTTCGCCGAGCTTGATATGGAACAGCTTCTAGGCATCCTTGACGAATGCGAGATAAAAGAATTTGAAGTCGGGAAATATGTCTGCCGGGAAGGGGAATACGATGAGAACTGTTACATCATCCTCGCCGGGATTGTGGAAGTGCGTGTGGGAAGCGGCAGTGGGGCGGGCCATAGCAATGTCATTCCCCTAAAAGAAGGGGAGATGTTCGGGGAAATAGCGGTGCTGACCGGAAACCCGCGCATCGCCGATATAGTGGCTTCCCAGCATGCCACCCTGCTAAAGATATCGAAAAACGTCCTTTTCATGTTAATAGATAAATTCCAGCCGTTGAAGCAAAGGCTGGACGACCTATACCGCCAAAGGGCGCTGACCACCCAACTCCTGACCATCCCTATTTTTTCTGGGATATCTGCGGAAATCCTCGAAGAGCTGAAGGGCAAGGTGGTGTTGCAAACCTTCCGCAAGGATGAAGTGATTTTCAGGCAGGACGATATGTCGGACGCTTTTTACCTTGTGCGGTATGGTTTTGTAAAAGTCTACAAGGAGGATAAGGGCAAGGAAAGGGTTTTGGCGTACCTGAACGAAGGCCATTATTTTGGCGAGATGGGACTGATGGCGGAAGGGGAAAAGAGGATAGCCTCGGTTGCCGCCATAAACCGGGTTGAACTGATAAAGATATCAAAAGAGGATTTCGACGCCCTTTTGGATGCGCATCCGGGCATACGGAAGACGCTCCAAACCATCACAGAGCACAGGAAGAGCAACAACGCCCAGTTCAGCAAGGATATCAACCGCTCTGCGATACTTAGCTCCACCATAGAAATGGGCATCATCCAATCCAAGGCGATACTCATAATTGACCTTACCAAATGCGTCCATTGCGATATGTGTACAAAGGCATGCGCCACCTTGCACGACGGCCAAACGAGGCTTGCGCGGCGGGGGACGCTGTTGAGCAATTTCCTGCTGGTGCCAACCTCGTGCCGGCATTGTATCGACCCCACCTGCATGTCCAAATGCCCGACCGGAGCCATAGCGCGCGACTTCGAGGGTGAGATATACCATAAGGACAGTTGTATCGGTTGCGGCGGTTGTGCCGCAAACTGTCCGCACGGAAATATCTCCATAGTTGCCATACACCACAAAAAAGCTGGCGATGGCCTCTACGCCAAAATGATGTCACTGTTTTCCGCAAAGGAAGATGGCGCAATGTCCCAAACCCACGATGGGCAAGGAACCCGCCATACCGCCGCGAAAAAACAAAAAAGCGTCCGCAAAAAAGCGGTGAAATGCGACATGTGCCGTGGCATGGAACATATGGGTTGCGTCTATAATTGCCCCCGTAATGCGGCGCGGCGGGTTGACCCCACCAAATTTTTCGCCGATTTCACGTCAATAGGATAGGGAGTGCTTTGAAAAAGCCCAGGAACCTACACGGCGCGGACTACCGGATTGGCATTCCAACGCTGTTCGCCGTGTCTCTTGCCCTCATAGCCGTTTCTTACGGCTACTATTCCTCTAGGGATGAGCTTATTCCGCATACCGTTTTTGGGATTACCTGTGGCGTGCTGGGCTTTATATCCATCCTGTTCCTTTATTTGTATTGGGCAAGGAAAAACGCCATCGCGTACGGCCCGATGCACCAGTGGTTCCTGGCGCATGTTTATGTGGCGATAATAGCCATTTTCCTCATTTTCATACACTCCGGCTTTAGGGTGGCGGGCATTTTCAGCGGCATTTTACTGGGGCTGTTTATCCTGGTCAGCATGAGCGGGATATTGGGTACCGTCTTGTATTATGCGGTGCCTCTCTCGCTGAGCAAGTACGGAAGCGGGATGCTGTCGCTTGGCGACATTGATGCGAGCTACAAGAAGTTCCTTGAAGATTCGGATAAGGTCGCGGAAGGGGCTTCCGAGCGCTTCAAGAGCGTCTACAATTCACGCATCCGGCCATACATGCTCCCAAACTCCACGCCATGGCAATACTTCATGCTGGAAGCCAACAAAAGTTCAAAAAACTAAAAGGCCTCGTCCCGCCCACTGAAGCGTACGACCTCCAAATCATCGGGGGCATCTGCATGCAAAGGGATAGGCTGGCCTTCAAAAGCGCCAAGCTGAACATCCTTAAAGCATGGCAGGATTTCCATATCCCGGTGACGGTTGTATTTGGGGTAGCTGTGGTTATCCACCTCGTGTCGATGGCTTACTTCTAGGGCATGTTGAAAATCAGTAACCGCATCGCCGTTTCCATAGCCCTTTCCCTGATATTGGTGGGTGTTGTCATTTTCAACGTACACAGCACGTCGGGAAGCATTTTTATGAACGGCACCCTTTCCGCCAAACACCAGGCGCTGAAAAGTGACTGCAAAAAATGCCACGGCCCCTGGGAGGGAGCCGCAAACTCATTGTGCGAAAGTTGCCATAAGGGGCATGCGCACCAAAAGGCCGCGCCTGCCGCGAATGCGCCACATGCCGCCGACGGTAGCGACCCGCGCAAGGCCATATGGAAATGTTCCAAGTGCCACCATGAGCATACGGGCGCGAACGGCATAAGGGCAACCGACGCATCGCTTTGCTCGAAATGCCACCGCGAAGGACACCCCAAAAAACCGGCTCCCGTTGCGGCCCAACCGAAACCGACCATTGTGTTTTCTCACGAAATACACCAAGAGCTAACCCCGTTCAAAAAAAATGTAGGGTGCGACAGTTGCCACAAAAAAGATGCGGCAAGCGGCCGGTTTGTAACCACCGTAAAGTTCTACGATGCCTGCGGGTGGTGCCATACAGTGGAGAACCACGACGTGAAGGCCGCGAACAAGAAAGAGTGCGCCTATTGCCACGCCGAGCCAAATTACAAAGTGGCATGGAAGGTCGGCGGCGGGTTGGGGGGCATGGCGTTCTCCCACAACCGGCACTCCACGGATAGGTGCGCCGATTGTCACCAATATGGCCCCGCAGAAACCGGCACAGAGCCGCCCAAGGTAAAGCCGGATACGGCGGCGGGCTATGAAAAAAAGTGCGCCGATTGCCACCAGCAGAAAATGGTAAGTTCAAGTTGCGGAACCTGCCATTCCTATCACACCGTAAAATCCTGATTCCGGCTCCCAAGCGGCTTTCTAGGCATTGCATGTCCCACAGGGCTTCTCCCGCCATGCGGGAGTGCCGGAAAGACTTGACAACATATCTGGTGGTAGATACACTCGTGGTAGGAGGTATTGCGTATGTCATCAGCCATAAATAAGCCGTTGCTGGATAGAACGCGCTCGCAAAGCAAGAAGTTGCATGCCGAGTTGGCAAAGGGTGAGGTGAAGACCGGCAAGGAGCAAGTACGGGAAAGCCACTACAAAAACGCCAGTGTGGTGGAGAGCAAGCGCAACCAGCTGTTGCAAAAATTCGTTTCCGAAGGCGGAAGGGGCGGCCTTACCAGCATAGTTGGTTGATATGCCCCTGTGGCAATCGTTGTGAAGACCGAGTGGGGAGAAAAGGAGTTTTGCAGTGAAAACGGGGAATTCTACAAAAATTTCATCCACCTCTAAATCGTCTACCGCAAAGGCGGCTCAGCCAGCGGCAGTGAAAAAATCGGCCGTCACCTCTGAAAGCAAGGCGGCACAAAAACCGAGACAAACATCTAAGCCTGCTCCAGAGCATGGAAAAGGGAACAAGGTAAGCTCCAACGCGTAGTAGTGACATTACAACTACCCAAACTGACCACACGGAAGGAAAACGGATGAAAATTGGCGGAGCCGGGCACGCAAAGCCCTCCCACCCAAGACCGTCGCACAAGCCTAAAGGCAAGTAGGCGCGGTTTTCTAAAGCCGGTTTTCCGGTAGCCAAGTTCTTTTTTCGTCCAAAATCGCCTCGCCCCACGGTTTATCCTCGATTCCGAAGAAGATGGTTTTAGGGTGGGGATGTTTTCGTAGGGGCGACCCGTCGGGCGCCCATAATCCTCCTCTTGGCGTCCTCTGCGCCATGGCGGTTTACACTTTTGCCCCTGTGTTCGTGGTTTACAACTCTTTTTTCCACAGGGTTTACCCGCTATTTTCCCGGCTCCACCTCGTACAGCATGGCAGAGTTCGGGTTATGCCTTTTGTGGCGTCCTATCGCCGCTTGGCTGTTCCTTGTGGCATAGCAATATAAGCAACCATACAGGCAGGTATCGCTCACCCCTATATCGCGGCTGACGGTGCAAAGGCAAAATTCCCTTTGCCCGTGGTCTTTCTTCACCGGCAAGTCCAGTCCCCATAGCGAGTTTATAAGCTTGCCGTCCACGCAACTTCCGGGCTGTATGCCGATATCCGAGTAGTCGCGCTCTTGGGCGCAGGAAAATATTTCCATCCCGTGTTCCTGCGCTTTTGCCGCCATATCCGCCAATAGTGAATTGAGTTCCGGCCTTTCCGCCGCCTGCCTGTCGAACAGGTATCCCGCCTTTTCCAGCGGAGCCAGGTTTCGCGCCGTCTTTTTGTAGTACTCCACCGGGCTTACCATCAGCCGCGCTGTTTTGCCGGACAGCCGTTCGCAAAGCTCCGCGAACTTTTCCCTATGCCAGCCGTAGCTTGTGTGGTTGGAAATAATTATCGGGTCGTACCGCCACACAACCCGCCGCTTGCCCAGCGCTTCGCTTAGGTGCAGGAACGTTTCCACCCTTTCTGCCAGCGGCGGTAACCCCGGTTCCAACTCCGGCGGGTAGCAGTTCAGCGTGAACTGGAAATAGTAGCAGTACCCCGCCTTGTCCAGCTCTTCCAGCCTCGGCAACATCGGGGCGGGGTTTTTGCTCCAAAAGACCATTGCGTCCACATCTTCCGGGCTGAGGGATATGCGCGATACCTGCGCGGGGTTAAACGGGTTTTGCACGGCGCAAAACCGCTCCCTGATGCGGTTGAAAAACCACTCGGAGTAAAATGCCGGGATGTCAGTCCTCCTGCTTGCGCTGATAATCACTTGCCAATGCTACCAAAAGGCGTTTGAGTTTTGTGGGCAAAAAGCTAGTAAAATGCCGTGATGGACAAAAAGACTGGCGGTATCAAGATAGTGGCGACGAATAAAAAAGCGTACCACAACTACTTCATAGAAGAGACGGTGGAGGCAGGGCTGGCGCTTCTTGGCACGGAGGTGAAATCGTTGCGCGAGGGAAACGTGCAGATGGCGGATGCCTACGCCTCGCCGCGCAAGGGAGAGCTTTTTATAGAAAAACTGCATATCTCCGAATACTCCCACGGCAACCTGCAAAACCACGAGCCGATGCGCCCGCGCAAACTTTTGCTTCACAAAAGCGAGATAGAAAAACTTACGGCAAAAGCGCAGGAGAAAGGGTACACCATCCTGCCTTTGAAGATTTATTTTAAAAACCATTACGCGAAGGTGGAGTTGGGGTTGGGGCGCGGCAAGAAGATGTTCGACAAACGCGAAACCCTGAGGGCAAAAGCGGTAGAGCGCGACACCGACCGCCAGTACAGGATTAAACACTAAGGCCATGCCAGGCGAGCCTCTTATATTCGTGCATGGTTGGGGCATGGAATCCGGCGTATGGCAGGAGCAGGCGGAATTTTTCGCCGAGGAGTTCGACGTAAGCGCCGTGAACCTGCCGGGCCATGGCGGCATGCCGCCGCTGGGAGGGGAGCCGCTGACGATAAAAAAATGTGGCGAGGCCTTGGCGGAAGAGATAAGCCGGAAAAACCTGAAGAACGTCCATATGGTCGGTTGGTCGCTTGGGGCGCAGGTAATATGCCATGCGGCGGCGGAACTGGGTGGCAACGTAGGCTCGCTTTCCATGGTGGGCGGCACGCCATGTTTTACCGCCCCGGCGGAAAGCGACAAGTGGGCCACGCCGCTTGTAAAGGCGCTTTGGTTCCAGCGGACGGTGAAGGGCGATTTTGAGAACAGCCTAAAAAAATTCGTCATGACGTTTTTCGAGGCGGAAAAGGAGTTGGATGGGGCGGCGGGGGAACGTGTGAAAAACGCTTTTTTTGGCAAGAACTTTCCGCCGGATGAAAAGTCGGCGGTGGAACTGCTGGACGACCTTACGCTGTCGGACATACGCGGCCTGTTGCCCGCTCTTGACGTGCCTTCCTTTATCCTCCACGGCTCGCGTGATAGGATAGTCCCCGTTGAAGTGACTGGCATATGGGAGAGCCTATTGCCGCAGGCACGCACGGCCATATTGCCCGGTTGCGGGCATGCGCCGTTCATTACCTGTCCGGAAAAGTTTAACGCAACCCTTAAAAAGTTTTTGGCAGAAGTATGAAGATTGCCGGAAGAGTCAAACAATCGTTTTCCAAAAGCGCGAAAAGCTACGCGCAAAACGCGGGATTGCAGCGCGACGTTTCCGAACATCTCATCCAGCGTTTTGCGCGTTGCCGCGTACCGGGCGCGATGCTGGATATAGGGTGCGGCACGGGCTTTACGACAGTGGAGGCGGCAAGGCGCTGGCCTATGGCGTCTATCGCCTCGCTTGATATCGCATACCCTATGGCGGCGGAGGCAAAGCGTAGCGGGTTGCGGATGGCCTTGGCGGCGGATGCCGTTGCGCTTCCATTCCGCCCCGGCACGTTCGATGCCGTTGTTTCGTCGCTGGCGTTCCAGTGGCTCCTTTCCACCCATGCCGGGGAGGGGTTGTTCCACGGTATTTCCGGCGTATTAAAAAATGGAGGCACGCTATTCTTTTCCACCATGGCGCCGGGGACGCTGGGCGAGCTTCGTAGGGCGTACGATGGGGCGTGCCGGGAGTGTACCGGGCGTGGCGCAGATTTCGTGCCTCTTACAGAGGCCGAAGAGATAGGGCGGATGATGGCAAACGCAGGGTTTTCCGCCATCCGCACCGAGCGACAGACGGTAACGCGTAGCTATGCGGGGGTGGATGCCCTTTTCGCCATGCTTAGGGGAATAGGCGCCACCGCGCCGGGCAGGCCGCAAAATCCGCCAAGGCGCGATGTGCTACAAAGGACCAGGGAGCTATACCCCGCAAGCGGCGGGTTGATAGGCGCCACGTACGAGATTCTATATTTCCAGGGGGAAAAACCGTGAGGCACAATGGGCTTTTTATAAGCGGCGTAGGGACGGGAGTAGGTAAAACCGTGGCGGCCGGGGCCATCGCGCATCTCTTGCGGCAAAACAGTTACGACATTGGGGTGATGAAACCGGTGCAGACCGGCTTATCAATAAAGGATGGCGCGGGCTGGTCTCGCGACTTGGAGTTCATGCGGGCAATGGCACGCACATCGGATAGCGACGAGCTTTCGCTTCCCTACGCTTTTTCCACTCCCGCCTCGCCGTACCATGCGGCGCTGGTGGATAATCGCAGGATAGAGCCGGGAAAAATAATCGGCGCGTTCCGGCATATGCTGGAAGTGCGCGATTTCGTGCTGATGGAGGGGGCTGGCGGCCTCATGTCGCCGCTTACCGAAGACATGTTCTGGGCCGACCTGATAAAACAGCTTGGCGTGCCGTTGCTTATCATCGTCCATTCCGAACTTGGGATGATACACCAAACACTCAGCGCCGTGATAAGCGCGGAGATGTACGGGCTGGAGGTTGCGGGGCTACTTGTGGTGGAGCGCGACGACGGGTTGCATCCGCCTGTGGACGTAAAATTCCTGGAGCGCAACACCGACCTGCCGGTGCTTGGCTTTTTACCGTTTTGCAGGGCGTTGGCGCGCAAGAATCCGGATATCGAAAAATTCCGCGAGCATGTGGAAGAGCATATAAACCCGGAAAAACTTCTGGCCTTCCTGGAGCGCAGGGACGCCAAAGCAATGCAAAAAAAGCTGGAGCGAGAGGACAGGCAACACGTCTGGCACCCGTTTACGCAAATGCGCGATTGGGGGAAAGACGGAATGGCCATCATCGGTAGCGGTTCGGGATCGCACCTTTTCGATATCCAGGGGAAAGGCTATCTGGACGGCCATTCGTCCTACTGGGTAAATGTGCACGGCCACGGGAACCCGCGCCTCACGCGGGCGCTGGCACGGCAAGCCGGCAAGCTGGAGCATGCGACATTTTTGGGCCTCAGCAACCAGCCCGCGATAGAGCTTGCCGAAAAGCTGGTTGAGATAACGCCATCCGCGCTGAAAAAGGTTTTTTATTCCGATAACGGGTCTACCGCCGTGGAGGTTGCCCTTAAGATGTCCGTGCAATACTGGAAACAGGCCGAGACGGGCCGCGCAAGGAAAACCAAGTTCATGGCGCTACGCAACGCCTACCACGGCGATACGCTGGGCGCCGTTGCCGTGGGGGGCGTGGAAACCTACCGCCGCCCCTTTGGCGACATGTTGGCCGACGTCACGTTTCTCCACTCGCCATATTGCTACCGATGCCCGCACGGAAAAAGCTACCCCGGATGCGCGCTGGCCTGCGCGGTGGAAATGGAACAGATGGTGGGGAAACGCCACGATGAGATGGCGGCATTCATCATCGAGCCGATGGTGCAGTGTCCCGGCGGGATAATCACCGCGCCGCACGGATACCTGCGGCGGGTGCGGGAGGCGTGTGACCGCTATGGCGTCCTGATGATAGCGGACGAGGTTGCCACAGGCTTCGGCAAGACCGGCAGGATGTTTGCCTGCGAACACGAAGACGTACAACCCGACCTTATGTGCCTTTCAAAAAGCCTGGCGGCGGGAGTGCTACCGCTGGCGGCGACGCTGGCCACCCAAAAGATTTTTGACGCTTTTTTGGGCGACTTTGGGGAACAAAAAACTTTCTACCACGGGCATACATTTTCCGGACACCCCACGGCATGCGCCGTCGCCCTGGAAAACCTGCGGCTCTTCCGCAATAAAAAACTTTTGGCGCAGGTGGAAGGCAAATCGCAACACCTGCGCGATGAGATGGTGCGCTTCGAAAACCTGCCGCATGTGGGGGATGTGCGCCAACTTGGGATGATAGTGGGGGTGGAACTGGTGAAAGACCGCGAAACGAGGGAACCGTTCGCGCCGGAATTGCTGACGGGACACAAGGTGATACTGGAAGCGCGTAAGCGGGGGCTTATCATCCGCCCGCTGGGGGATGTCGTGGTGCTTTTTCCGATACTGGCTTCGCGCAACTCCGAGCTGAAACAAATGGCGGACATCCTGTACGAATCTATTGCCGCCGTAACGGGTGATTTCGAAAGCAACGAACTGGCGAGCTGACAGGAAAATTGTGGGGCGCTATTAGTCGCGCAGGTCTTCGTCGCTGTGGATAAACTTCATCAGCTTGCCGCGCAACCGCATGACGGCGCGGGTGTGCAACTGGGAAACGCGTGATTCCGTAATCCCCAGCACTTCGCCGATTTCTTTCATGGTCAGTTCTTCGTAGTAATACAGTGATACCAGCAGGCGCTCTTTCTCCGGAAGCTGGTCTATCGCCCTGCCGATAATTTCCCGCACTTCGCTCACACGGGCCATCATTTGCGGGTCGGTATCCGGTGAGCCTGCGAGTATCTCCATTATGTCCCGCTTTTCGCCATCCTTGCCGCTACCGCCCAAGTCTTCGATACTCAAGATAGGCGCACTCTTGGCGTTGCCTATCTGCCTGTGGAACTCTTCCACGTTCAGGTCCAGTTCCTTCGCCACCTCTTCATCCGTGGCGGCCCTGCCCACACGCTGCTCCACGGTGGCATACGCCTGCGCAATCTCTGTTGCCCGCTGGCGCACAGAGCGCGGCACCCAATCCAGCGAGCGCAGTTCGTCCAGTATCGCTCCACGCACCCGAATCTCCGCATAGGTCTTGAACTGCGTGTCCTTGGTGGGATCGAATTTCGTTATGGAATCTATCAGCCCCATTACACCGGCGCTTATCAGGTCGTCCAACTCTATGTGCGGTGGCAGGCGAACGGCTATACGCTGGGCAATGAACTTTATCAGCGGAGCGTATTCCAATATCAGCCTGTCGGCTTCCGGTGTGCCGATTTTTATCCCTACGGTAGGCTCCGAATAAACCTTCTTCACAATAAAATCGCCCTTCCGGTAAACGCCCCGCCTTTTGCCATAAAAGTCATCCGCTAGATTTTACAGCATTTCAAGCCTGCCACAATACGCTAAATCGTAAATCGTATTCTGGCGGTTTTCGGCCAAAAATTTGCCAGATGCCCAAATGAGTGGTATTTTCTCCAAACTATGGGAAATAACAGAATATGTCCTTAATAACGGTAGCCATCCCCAGGGGAAGAAACCTGAAACCGACCATCGAGCTTTTCAGGAGGGTGGGGATAGATTTCAGCCAAGCCCTTTCCGACAGCCGCAAGCTTATCTTCGAGGACCCTAAATCGGGGGCGCGCGCCATCATAGTGCGCGATACCGATATCCCGGTCTACGTGGAAAACGGCGCGGCGGATATCGGCGTAGCCGGCAAGGACCAACTGGAAGAGCAGGACAAGCCTATCTACGAGATACTGGATTTGGGGTACGGCACCTGCCGCCTGGTGGTGGCAGAGCCTGCCGCCCTGAAAGAGCACGACGACCCTTCGCGGTGGACAAACATCCGCGTGGCAACAAAGTTTACCAACATCACCACCCGCTTTTTTCACGACCGGGGAATACATGTGGAAGTGATAAAACTTTACGGCTCCATAGAGATAGCCCCGTTGGTCGGCCTCTCCGAGAGGGTGGTAGACCTGGTTTCCACCGGAGCCACCCTAAGGGAAAACGGGCTGGTGGAAGTGGAGACCATCATGGAAGTGTCCGCCCGGCTGGTGGTAAACCGCGGATCCCTGAAAATAAAGACCAACCGCATAAACCAAATCGCACGGGATATGGAAAAAAGCCTGAAAGAAAACCCCATCAAGGACTGATGAAAGTGGCAAACGA
>JAHFEI010000226.1 GCA_023248615.1 Nitrospinales bacterium
GACGACTGGGCAAAACGGATATCCTGTATCGGCTTAAAGACAGAGCTGGTATCCTTGGATTGCCCTTCCTCCTCCACAGTAATGGCTAGTGGCTGGGACTTCTCTGCCTCTATCTCTTCCGGCTTCCAAAAAGCCTTGAATACCTTAAACTCTTCTTTTTTGCCTTTCAGCGCCGCCATCCTTACGAATCGGCAACGGAATTCATCTTTGTCCGACATGGAGTTGTGGGTTTCTTCGGACAGGCAGACCTCCCCAACCTCCGCCTGCGATTCGAAGCGCGATGCGACGTTCACCACATCGCCAAAGATATCCGTTTTTTCCACCAGCCCCTCGCCCGTGTGCATTCCTACGCGCACTTGAATCGGTATCTTGGGTGATTTTGTGCGGTTGTATTTGTCCACGGCGGCCTGTATCCGCACCCCGGCCCGCACCGCATCCTGCGCAGACGCGAACCACGACAGGGTGCCATCGCCCATGGTTTTTACCAGTACGCCATTATTTTCGGCTATTGTCGGCAGGACAATGTCGTTATGTTGTTTTATCAGGAGCCGTGCGGCAAGGTTTCCCTCTTCCTCCGCCAGCGCGGTGGAGCCTTTCATATCGGTGAACAGCACTGTGATGACTTTTCGAAACTTTTTCTGGATTTTTTCTTCCAGCCGCTCCCTGTCTTGCAGAAGTTTGCCAAGGTCTACCGACATGGAGGCGGTAGGGTCTATGTCACCGTTGCTTTTATCTTTTTTGTCGTCGGAATCCACCATCAATAACCCTCTTTTTCCGTCACAGCCGGATTATATATAAATTCACCTCCCTTCACCTAACACTTTTGTTGTGCCGGGGGAATAGGGTAGACTTGTCGCATGAAAAAAAAGACATCTATTTACGTTCACATCCCGTTTTGCCTTTCAAAGTGCGTCTATTGCGATTTTGCCTCGTTTGCCAACATTGAACATCTGATGGCGCCGTATATGGGTGCGCTTCTTGCCGAGATAGGCCACGCCCACGCATCGGCGGTCAACACCGTATTTATAGGGGGCGGAACCCCGTCGCATCTGCCGGTAGAATCAATGGAGCGGATAATGACCGCACTGAAGGGGAAATTCAGCATTGAGCCGGATGCCGAAATGTCCATAGAAGTGGACCCGCGTAGCGCGGTGCCAGAGACCCTTAAAAAATACCTGGAAATGGGGTTCAACCGGCTTAGTATCGGAGTGCAGAGCTTTGATGACGGCATGTTGCAAAAGCTTGGGCGTGCCCACGGCTCCCGCGATGTGCTGGATGCTGTCGAGGACGCCCGAAAGGCAGGGTTCAAAAACGTGTCTATAGATATAATTTATGGCATACCGGGGCAGACGCTGGAATTGTTTATGAGCGACCTTGCCACCGCAGTTTCGCTTTCGCCGGATCACCTGTCGGTTTATCAGCTCACACTGGAGGAGGATACGCCACTATGGGATATGGTGGAGCAGGGAAAGGCGGAGATGCCGGACGACGACCTGCAACTCTCCATGTACGAATACGCTATCGGCTATCTGAAGGCGCAGGGATATAACCACTACGAAGTCTCCAACTTCGCAAAGCCCGGCAGGGAGTGCGTCCATAATCTTGCCTACTGGATGGGAGACGAATTTTTGGGGTTGGGTAGCGGCGCCCACTCGTACAGTGGTTTTGTGCGATACGCCAACCCGGACGATCCGGAAGATTACATACGGGAAATATCCATTGGCGGAACTGCCGGGGTGGAAATTCATGCAAATAATGACGACAAGATAATGGACTATCTTCTGATGCGGCTCCGCCTCGTTGGTAAATCGCTGGAATATAAAACGGTGAACCAGAAATTTAGGATAGACTTCGCCGACAAGTATGAGAATATTATCCAACGTCTTGAAAGAAAGGGTCTTATTAGAGCATCTGCTACTGAACTTACCCTCACTAGCAAAGGACTTCTTTTTTTAGATGATGTGTTGCTGGAATTTGAAGAACTGTTATAAAATATGCACATGTGTCCAGAGAGAGGGTTGAATGTTTGATAGTCGTATAAAAATATTTAAAGATATATCTGAGATAGTTAACTCCACTATAAATTTGGATAACCTTCTTGATATCCTGATTGTCACCGCAACAAAAATGATGAATGCCAAGGCGAGTTCGTTACTTCTTGTCGATGAAAAGACCGAAAGGCTTTTTTTTCACATTGCCACAGGGGAAAAAAGGGAAGAGGTTAAGTTGTACGAGTTGGAGAAGGGTGAGGGGATTGCCGGCTGGGTTGCGGAGAATGGTAAGCCTTTGCTTGTTGCAAACGTGAAGGAAGACCCGCGCTGGAGCGGAAAGATAGCCTCTGCCACCGGATTTGGCACCAGTTCCATTGCCTGCGCCCCTTTGAAGGTAGGGGATAAAACGCTGGGTGTTATTGAGATAATCGACCACTCCGACGGTACTCCGCTGACGGATGAAGACCTGGAAATGTTGATAGCGTTCAGCGAGGTTGCGGCATCCTCCATCCTGCGGGCCAAGGTTTATTCGTCCGTGAACCGGGAGAATGAGCGCCTGCGTGAGGTGTTGGGAGAGAAGTACACCATCATCGGCGAAAGCGAAGCATTGAAGAAGGTTATTTCCGACGCTTCCAAAGTGGCGCACTCGTCTGCCACTGTGCTCCTTACCGGCGAAAGCGGCACGGGCAAGGAGTTGATAGCGAGGTTTATACATAATTCCAGTCCCCGGAAGGAGTTCCCGTACATAACCGTGAACTGTGGCGCGTTGCCGGAAAGCTTATTGGAGAGCGAACTTTTCGGCCACGAGAAAGGGTCGTTTACCGGGGCCGACTCGCAAAAAGCGGGGCTTTTTGAGGCGGCCGACCGTGGGACGATATTCCTTGATGAGATAGGGGAAACAACCCTTGCGACGCAGGTAAGGCTGTTACGCGTATTGCAGGAGGGAACATTTAACCGCGTGGGCGGCACCCGGCAGACAAAGGTGGATGTGCGCGTAATAGCCGCCACAAACAAGAATGTGGAGCAACTGGTAACTGAAAAGCTGTTCAGGGAGGATTTGTACTACCGCCTGAACGTGGTTCGGATACGGATGCCATCGCTTTCGGAGCGCAAGGATGACATCCCGGTTTTATCGGAGCATTTTTTGCACAAGTTCCAGAAGTCCATGGCTACCAAGGGGGCCGGAATCAGCAAGGAGGCTATGGATGTGCTGATGAAATACAACTGGCCCGGCAACATCCGCCAGCTGGAAAATACGATTGAGCGGGCTGTCATCATGGGGGGTGGCAAGGAGATAAGGGCGGTTGACCTTCCGTTTGAACTCACACAGCCTCTTGAAAGCGTCCTTAAAGTCGGCCTCTCCCTAAAGGATGCGCAGGACAACTTCAAGCGGGATTTCATAAGGCGTACGCTGGAAAGCGTGGGAGGAAGCAAGACCAAGGCGGCGGTCACGCTGGATATCCAGCGCACCTACCTGTCGCGTCTTATCAAGGAATTGAATATCGAATAGGCGGGCGAGCCAACTTTTGACCAGTCGTTGACCGTTATCCCGGATGGACGGTATGATGCGTCCTATGGGCAGGGAATAGGGTAGGAGTATATTGGGGCGATGTCTATTACTAACGAGCAGGAAATAAAAGCGCTCTCCGATGCCGTGAGCGAAGAGGCGGGGCGCATCCGTCAGAGGGGTAAGGTGCTTATTGTTGAAGACAATAAGATTGCCCGGATGGTGCTTCAGGGAGAGTTTTCCGAAATGGAACTGGATGTCATCCTGGCCGCCGATGGTGAAGAGGCGTTGGCTATTGCCGAAAAGGAACAGCCGGACGTGATTACAATGCAGGTAGACCTTCCGAAACTCGACGGATACGAGGTTTGCCGCAGGCTGAAGAACAACTACAACACCCGTAGCATCCCGGTAATGTTTGTGGCGCAGAGCGGCGGGGACAAAGAGCGCAAAGAT
>JAHFEI010000227.1:0-2941 GCA_023248615.1 Nitrospinales bacterium
ATGCCGCCGGTGCCGCTACCGGTGCTACTATCACCCGCCACGCCCAAAATGGACTCGTCTATCACGCACACCTCTTCTATAAGACGCGCACCGGGGGTCTTCCGGGGGTCGGCGTCGTACAGCCCGTCAACATCCGAGAGTACCAGCAAGAGGTCTACCACCATCGCGGATGTGGCTTTCGCCGCCAGCGTGTCATTATCGCCGAACTTTATTTCGTCAACCGCCGTGGAATCGTTTTCGTTTATTATCGGTATCGCCCCCATATCCAACAGGGTGGTGATGGTGTTGCGCACGTTGTAGTAACGCGCTTCGTCTTCTACGTCGCCGTGCGTAAGGAGTATCTGCGCCACCTGCCTTCCGTGCAGGGAAAAATATTCCTCGTACAGGTTCATCAGCTTTACCTGCCCCACCGCCGCCGCCGCCTGTTTCTTGGGGATGGAAAGCTTGCCGCTAGGCATTCCCAATGCCTTCCTGCCGCTCATCACCGCGCCGGAAGAAACCAGTATCACCTGGTACCTGCCATCAGCTTCCAGTGCGCAGATATCCGCCACCAGCCTTTGCAAGGTGTCGCGGCAAAGGCTACCGTCGCCAGCGGCGCGCAGTACGCCGGAGCCTATCTTTATCACCACCCGCTTTACCTGCCGGAGCAACTCGAGCCTTTGTTCTTTTTTCATACAAGGCTAAAGTACCAGATGCCACGCGGAAATACCAACCTTGCAAAATCGCACGGAGGGGAGAGGAACCGGCCCAACACTAGAACAACTTTTCGCGGCTGGTTGGCTGTGGCAAGGCGGAACTTTTTGCCCGAAGGTGGCAAAAAGTTCCGCATGCGCGGCGGCTGCAAACAACGAAGGCTACTGGATGGGTTCTTATTCCAGCTTTAGCCGGAGGGCTTTCAGCCAGGATTCCGAATTAAATTTGTCGGAAACAAAATCCTGGAATTTCTTCTCATTCGGCGAAAGCGGATGGCCGTCTATCAGTTCCGGAACATCGGTTTTCTTTACGGGCTTGCGCCTTCTCGGCTTCGGCAACTCCGGCATCATTTCCTCATTTTGCGTAGCGCTACCAAGCCTTTTCATATCGGACAGCGAATCGAGGCTGACCATAAATACCATAAAGTTCTTGCTTGGGGCTTCGTCGGATGCGCCGAGCTTTTCAATAGCCTGCTTCACATCCTCCGAGGCGAGAATCGCCTCCACAATGGCCTTGGAGAGGTTTTCCATGTCGTTATCGTTATCTTTGGACATCGCTTCCCCCTTCCTAAATATAAGGTGTTTTATCTCGCCCCAATTTTATTGTGTTGCCGCCGGAATGTCAACGGAACGGACATTGCTATAAAACTGTTTAGTTGTTTACGGCAAAGGCCGATAAGTAAGGCATTAAAGGAAAGGAGTTGGATATGGCGTACCGCAGTAAAGAAAAAATGGAAAAAAGCACAGGGCGCGAAAAACAGCCGAAAAGCATATCCGACCTCTATTTTGAGGAAAAAGAGTGCAGGTTCGGCACAGCGCGGTTTAGCGTATTGCTTCCGCGAAAGGCTTTTGCCGATTTGATATTGAACTATCCCGCAGTAGGGGTAGCCTGACAATACGGAATATAGGCTCTCCGCCTTATTATTACGGCGCTGGAAGTTGGTAACGAAGCTTCCCGCGCCGTAACTTTTTACCTGCCAAAAGACAAAACAAACAGCCCGCCAGCCATACCATTTTAAAAAATACCCGCAACGCATGCGAAGCCATTGTGTGCTGAATAAAAAAAAGGCGGGCTGTTGTCTGCCCGCCGGAAAATCTTATCGAAGAAGAATGAGGATGGGAGTTTTTAGTTCGCTACGGGAGCTACTACGTGTACGTACTTCCGCTCGCGGCCATGCATCTTGAATTCCACAACACCATCTGCCGTTGCAAAAAGGGTATGGTCTGATCCTATGCCCACGTTATTGCCTGGGAAAAACTTTGTTCCCCTCTGGCGTACGATTATGTTCCCGGCCCTTACAGTGGAGCCGCCAGGGCATTTAACGCCGAGCCTGCGGCCAATGCTATCCCTGCCGTTTGTTGTACTGCCCTGTCCTTTCTTGTGTGCCATCTCTATATCCCCTACTATTACGCTTCTTTTATCGCGGTGATTTGCACCTTGGTCAGAAGCTGGCGATGGCCAGTCCTGGTTTTCGAGTTTTTGCGGCGGCGGAATTTCTGGATGAAAAGTTTAGGTCCCTTACACTGGGCCACAATCTTGCCTTCCACTTTTTTCTTCAGCATCGGCGTGCCAAGCTCCACCGAGTCGCCCTGCCCGGCCATAAGAACCTCATCGAACACCACTGGCGCACCGGTGATGCCTTCAAGAAGCTCCACTTCTATAATATCGTTTTCCTTAACGCGGTATTGCTTTCCGCCTGTCTTAATAACGGCAAACATATTGATCCTCCGTTCCGTAAAAACAGGTATTCTGCCTAAATTCGCCCCACATGTCAAATGCTTATTTTAAAATCGCAAAATAAGTGGTGTGCCGACAACAGGCCCATACCAACAGCATAGCCGCAAATTGCCAGCACCAACTGCTTTCTCGATAGGGCAAACTATTGATTAAAAACCGCTAGGGCCTCAAAAAGGTCTTGGGCTTGTAGTAGCCGGAAGCTACTGTAAAATTTGGATAGACCCAACACTCGTACCCCAGTAATGTGACCGGGGCGGTAACGCTATTGCACCCAAGTTCGCAGTGGTCGCCTATCATGGCGCCCAGTTTTGACAGTCCGGTATTTACTTTTTTCCGTTCGTGCAGGAACGACATCTCCGGAAATGACACCGCTTTTTTGGCCTCCGGCGAGCGGAATTTGAGGTTGGCCAGTTTTGTGCCCGCGCCGATGTTCACATAGGAGCCGATTACGCAGTCGCCGATGTAGTTGAAGTGTCCCGCTTCGCTATGATCCATGATGATGGAGTTTTTT
>JAHFEI010000227.1:2951-3943 GCA_023248615.1 Nitrospinales bacterium
CGTGTCCCAACGTACAGTGGTCTCCGCACAGCAGGTCGCCACGCAAGTATGCTCCCTGGCGGATGTCGCATTTCTTGCCGATGATGGCATTCTCCTTGATTATTGCGGTAGGCTCTATTTTAGTTCCTGCGCCGATGGAAATTTTGAGCGACCCGTACACAAAATCTTCGGCCAGCACTACAGGGGAAGAGCAGAAAAGCATGGCGTCCGCCCCTTCCATCCGTTGCAAACCGGCGGGAAGTTGTGATTGGGTTCCCTTCGGGAAATGGGCGATTATGTACTCGCGGATTTTCGGCAGGACGTCCCACGGCTGGTCGGCTCCGGCGAAAATATCGCGGTGAGCGAAGCTATCCAGCCCCGGGAAAAAGTTTCCACGGATATCGAAGCTACCCAACTATCCTCCTCCCAAGCTCGGTAAGAGCCAGTTGCCCGTCCCTTCCGGTTATCAGTTTTTGTTTCATCTCCATTTCGTAGACAAGGCGGTCGAAATCAACCGCTGTGAACGATTCCCTTTTCGGCTGTTCGTTTTTGGCGAGTTGTTGCAATACCAGGGCTTCCGCCGCCGCCATCTTGCTGGAGCGGTTTTTCATCGTCTCCATAAGGCAGGCAATGGCTTGGGAGCATATTTCATGGAAAAAGGTTTTAAGCTCGCGCGGCCCACGCACGTTCACGCTTATCTTATCTTCGGTACCGGAATTGCGCACGAACACGGAACCGACCTGCTCATCGCCCCGGCCCATTATTTTCATGTACAGCATGTCCGGCTCATCCGCGATAAGTTCCGGTTGCATGGCAAGCCCCGGCATCGCGACTTTTTCGAAAGCCTGCCGGATGATAGCCTCAACGCCGTTCCACACGCCACTTCCTCTGGTGAACAGGTTTTTATCGATATAGTAGGCGTATGCGCTTTGCTTAAGTCCGCTTTCAAACGGTTTTTTCAGCAATTCCACGACCTGCCCTGTATTTTTTCCTTCTGCCAGCCGGTGAATTGC
>JAHFEI010000228.1 GCA_023248615.1 Nitrospinales bacterium
ATATCTGTAATCTTACGGTCAAAAAAATCGCCGATGTTGTCCATCGTATTTATTTTTCGGGTTTGCAGGTTGTACCAGTATTCCGCATCAATGTCGAATTTGCCCACTATCCCCTTGTCAACGGCAACCCCCCTCATCCTGTCGGCTTCTTGCACCCATTTGTCGGCCATCTCCGCCTGGTATTTTTCCCTGATGTCGGGGGTGGCTAGCGACAGGAAAAGCCTGCGGGAATATTTTTCATCCGCCACATAACCCAGGAATTTCTCGTATTGCCCTGCGGGGAAACTGCCCTCCGTAAAGGCGTAGGTCAAAACGGCCCTTTGGCGGCCTGCCTTTTCTTTCACCTGTTGCAAGTAGTAGTAGGCCAGATAATTGGATGATATCTCCCTGTCCATGCTCATCTGGGACATGTAGATAATAGGTTCCAGCAACAGGGAATTCACTTTAGAGTAGTAGTCCAACGAATCCTGGTAGCTTATGGCAAGGGCGCTTGCCGCCTCCCTTGTTTCTTTTAGTCTCTTTAGTTCCTCGAACCCCATCCCGAAGTCGTGTTTCATCTTGCGCTGGGTTTCATCGTCTCCGAGTTTTGCCAAGTCCGCCGCCGTCTGTAAATATTTTGTGTCCGTGGATGCGCGCTGTTGCCATAGCTCGGCCTGGAATTTTCCGCCCTTGGAAGCTATGTAGCCGCTTGTGTACCCGCGCTCCCGTTGCAACTCCTGCACTAGGTCGCTTGCCTGCATGATAAAATGGGACGCGTTGTCCAGGCTCTCCATTTCGTGCAGGACATTGTTTTTTTCGGAAACAAGCAAAGAGGAAAAAGCAACCAGCGCCGCCATAGGCACGCCCAGTATAAGGAGTAGCCAGAGCTTGTAAGGCACATCCGACCACTTTGCCATTGCATTTTTCATATTGGCCGCTACGGAGTATTGCCCTTAGGACATTTTACGGATGACATCACGCCCCCCTACATCGACAGGATACTACCAAATTGGCCAAGGCCAACAAAGCAATCCCGGCGCACTGCACCCGGCTATTTAGTGTACTGGCAGTTGCACAACTTTCGGACATATTTCACAAGCCCACGGATTTGGTCATCCGGGAGGATGGTGTTGTGCGGCGGCATGGCGGAGTCAAAACCGGTAGCTTCGCCCCCGTCCCTGATAGTTTTAAAAAGCTGTTCATCCGTGCGCTTGCTCATTATCGTGGCGTCCGTGTGGTTGCGTGGCGGCACGCTCAGCGCCTCGGCCAGGTCTCCCTTGCCGTCGCCGTTCCTGCCGTGGCACGAAATGCAGTAAAGCTGGTAATCGTTTTCCGCCTTTCCGATATCATCGCCGCCCGCCTGCTGTTTGGCCGCATAGGCGGAGGTGGAGCATAGAAGAACCGCGAAGCAAAGCAGTAGCGGTAAAAATATTTCCCTGTACATCGTTCCCCCCATATCTACAGTTTCATTTCTACAGTTTCATTGCACACTCGGGCAATCTATCAGAGTGCGGCATGCCTAGACAAGCTTTTTCCGGAAGCACGGCGGCACGAGGATTTTGCCTTGTCTTTCCTGCTTATGATGGGGTACTGTTCGGTTGTGGATTTTACTTTTGGCCCCGCATTTTTCGTTTCGCTGGTATTCAGCCTTTTCGGGATGGCCTATTTTTCATACGGGAAAAAACAGGGGAATACCATGGCGCTGGTTTCCGGCATCGGCCTGATGTTTTATCCATATCTCGTTTCAGATGTTACCATGATGGTTGCCGTGGGCATCGGGTTGCTTGTTTTTCCCTTTGTTGTCTCCCGCTTCCTGTAGAATGGGAGCCATGAGAGATATCCGAATGTTAGCTTTGGCCGCGCTACTCCTGTTTAATCTGGGGTGTTCGTATGTCCCGTACTGGGATCAGCCCAAAAATTACGATGAATGTATCACGAAGAATATGGAGGGCATCACAGGCACCCGCGCCAAGATGTTGATAGAAGCTTCATGCAGGAAGAAGTTCCCGGCCAAGTGAGACATCCGCCGCGCGGATACGCCCCGGCATAGTCCTATTTCCCTTCCATATCCGCCAAACTTTGGCAATATGATAACTCCCAGCTAGGCAAAATTTGCCGGTTTCCGGCAACGCAAAGGCGCCCCAATTTTATATCTGCATGAAAATCCTGCATGTATCCGTATGGTATCGCCATTGCACCTTAGCCCTGTGTGGCTTTTTACGAATACGAGTTGCCGAGCAGAAGCGGGGCAAAAGGGAAGGACAAATTGGCGGCCACGACACAACCAACATTGGAATTTGAAAGGAGTAGCAGGTGAGTATTGCAGTAAGCGGGTTCAGTAGCGCAGTTCAGGCCTCTATGGCGCAAATCCGGAAACAGGCGGGATTGGGTGGCGGCAAAAACGATGGAGATAGCGATGGCGGCGGCACAGGCGGTTTCAAAATCCCCGGCATGGGGATGGTTCCGGGAGCAGGCGCCCTGACCGGATTGCTGGGCGGTGTGGGCAAAAGCGATAACGATGGCGATGACCAGGCTGGCGCGGGATCGCCCGGCATTGCTGGCTCACCTGGCGCGGATACGATTGCCAGTTTCCAGGCCAAGCTCTTTAATGCCGCCGATGCAAACGGCGACGGGCAGGTGAGCAAAGATGAGTTGAGCAACATGATATCGAAAGGCCGTAACCATAAAGGCATTGACGCCAACTCCGTTTTTGCAAAGATGGATGCCAACAAAGACGGCGCTATAGGCAAAGATGAATTCAACAGCGTCCTTAGCGAGATGATGAAAAACCAACGCGGTGGCGGGAGCCTTTCGCAAAGCCATGTCCAGTTGAGCATCGCAAAATACCAGATGGCGAATGATTTGCTCAGCCAGAGTGGAAGTTCTGGAGCCTCCACTAATTTGGACAACACAGTTGGCACTGCAAATACGTCTACCGGTTCACTGCTAAGCAACACTTGGGCTTAGCCTAGGCCGTTTACCAAGAGGGCGATATGCAACGCGGGGAAGGTGCGGTATTGCGCTTCCCCCGCTTTTTCACGAGGGCATTCCCAATCCACAACCGCACCGTGGTGCAAGGTGGAGTTGGGAATATTTGCTCAATACGGGATGTGGTGAATGCGCCATACTTCTGGCTTGGAGGGCATGGTTGGCGAGCTGGAATGAGTCGTGGATAATTCAATCTCTAAAGTCCTGCCAAGGTTAAGTCACAGTTTATCACTATCTTCTTTAACGAGCTAATTTCCGTGCGTCCGTTTTTCCGGGGTTCCAAATTTATCGGCACTGAAATTGCTCCTTTGGTATTCAGGGTTGTTTGTGTAGTTATCCTCTGCCTTCGGGTGTGTAGAAGTGGTGGTAGTTGCGGATTTCGACAGGGGGTTGGATTAATCAAGCTATGCGGGGCATTCCCCGCTTGTTTTTCTTTCCGGGAATTTAAAGGTTGCCACATGGATATTTGTTTTTTCATGCGGCATAAATGATAAGGGTCGTTAGCAGTTCATAGGAGGAAGGTATCCATGCCAAGTTTTGTTATTGCGGATAAATGTGATGGTTGCAAAGGCAGGGACAAAACGGCGTGTAGCTACATCTGCCCGCACGACCTGATGAAGCTGGATACGCAGATGAACAAGGCTTTCAACCAGGAGCCGGAGCAATGCTGGGAGTGTTATAACTGCGTGAAGATATGCCCGCAGCAGGCCATAGAGGTAAGGGGCTACGCCGATTTTATGCCGCTGGGCGCGAAGGTGCTTCCGTTGCGCGGCAGTGACTCCATAATGTGGACGGTAAAATTCCGGAACGGCACGCTGAAGAGGTTCAAGTTCCCGATTCGCACAACTCCCGAAGGGTCGGTCAATCCGTACCAAAACCTTCCTGCGCCAAAGCTGGAAGATATAAAAAAGCCCGGATTTTTTACACATCAGGGCGCGGGCAAAACCATGCCGGTGCCTGGGCAATAGGGGGA
>JAHFEI010000021.1:0-12428 GCA_023248615.1 Nitrospinales bacterium
GCGAAAAGCTGGAAATACGCAACCGTGTTGTGTACGTTAATGACGTCCCGCTGAAGGAAGATATCTACGGGCGTCACGACCCGGACGACAAGTATCGCAGGGAAGTGCGCGACGATTTTGGGCCGGTAGTTATCCCCGATGGAAAATATTTCATGATGGGCGATAATCGGGAGAACAGCCACGACAGCCGCTTTTGGGGATTTCTGGACGAACGCGGCATCATCGGCAGGGCATTCGTCATCTACTGGTCGCGTGACGCATCGGTTCCTTTTCCGTCAGGAATCCGTTTCGAGCGTTTCGCCCACTTGGTGGAGTAGCGGAAGCATAGCCGCAAACTGTTGCAGGCTTACCGCCTCCGCGCGGACGTTTATTCCAAGCCCGGCGGCATCATACGCCGCATCCATCGATTCCGGCGAGTAGATTCCCTTAAGGTTGTTTTTCATCGTCCGCCTCTTATGTGTAAAGGACGCGCGCACCAGTGGGAACAGGGCATCTTCATCCCCCTCCACCGGCGGCAGGGCGTGCGGGACAAAGCGTAGCACCACCGACTTCACCTTTGGCGGCGGGATGAACGCTTCCGGCGGCACCGCCAGCACTTCCGTCATTTCCCAGTTGTAGCCGCTCCATACGGAAAGCGAGCCGTAGTGCCGCCCCCCCGGCTGTCCGGATATGCGATCCGCCACTTCCTTTTGGAACATCAGCACCATCGCCGATATGTTGGATTTACATGCAGTGAGATGCTTGTAGATATGTACGGATGCATAGTAGGGGAGGTTGCTTACCACCACCAGCGGGCCGGGCAGGGCCGTATAGTCCACATCCTCCGCTTTCGCTCCTATGACTTCCGCTTGTGGATATTCGGTGGCGATGCGGCGGGCGAGCTCCGTGTCCGGCTCCACCAGCGTAAGGTTTTCGGATTGCGATGCCAGTAGCGAGGTCAATGCTCCCTTGCCGGGGCCTATCTCCAGCAGATGCGCCCCGGGTGTTACACGCGCCGCCGCCACAATCTGCCTACAGGCGTCACTATCGGACAGGAAGTGTTGTCCCAGCTTCGGCTTGCCGTTCCATGTTTTGCTTTTTGCCATCCGGGTAGTCTGGCAGAGCGTGGGGGCATTATCAATCCCGATGCCGGGTTGGCCACCAACAATCTCAAGTGGCGCAGTAGGGCAGAATGGCTCTGGTTCCATCAATAACATTCTTTCTGTTGCCAAATTCGGGGTGATAATATCTAATGTAAAAATGGGTATTGATAATAGAGGTGGCGGTAATCCTGGGGTTATAAAAAAGGCGCAGACTACCCAGCTTCGCGTGGGGATGTTTGTCCACGATTTCAACTGCGGCTGGCTCGAAAACCCGTTCTTCGCCAAGCAGTTACTGCTTAAGAGCGAAAAGGAGATAGAAAAAATAATCTCCGTTGGCATCCACGAGCTGTACATAGACACTTCCAAGGGGCTGGACATAGCGAACGCCCCGACAGAGGCTGAAGTCAAAAAAGAGATTCGGACAGAGATGGCCAAGATAGATGACCATAAGGCCGAAGTCATTACCGTCCCGATGAAAGAAGAGCTTAAAGAGGCCCAAAAGTGCAAGACCGAGGCCAAAAAATTAATCACCAACATCATGCAGGATGTGCGGATGGGAAAACAGGTAGAGCTGGAATCGGTGGACAACGCCGTGGAGAACATGATGGACTCCATTTTCCGCAACCAAGGCGCGCTAACCAGCCTTAGCAGGCTGAAAAGCAAGGACGAGTATACCTTTATGCACTCGGTAAACGTGTGCGTACTTATGATATCCTTCTGCAAATCCAGCGATGTTGATAAGGCGACCATACGCAAGATAGGCTCCGGCGCATTGCTACACGATATCGGCAAGATGCAGGTGCCGCAAGAGGTGCTTAACAAGCCTGCAAAACTTACGGATGAAGAATTTGAACAGATGCGGAGCCATGTGGTGCAAAGCAAGCTAATCCTTTCCAAGACGGACGGGATATCCCAAGAGGCGATTGAGGTGGCAGGCCAGCACCACGAGCGGTATGACGGCTCCGGTTATCCCGATAAGCTTAAGGGGGCAGAGATATCGCACTTCGGGCAGATGGCTTCAATCGTGGACGTTTACGATGCGATAACCTCCGACCGTGTGTACCATAAGGGGCTGGATTCCACCGATGCATTGAAAAAGATTTTTGAATGGAGCAAGTTTCATTTCGATCCGGTGCTGGTGCAGCTTTTCATTAAGACGGTCGGAATATATCCCGTGGGTACGCTGGTGCGGCTGGAGAGCGGCCTTCTGGGGGTGGTTTGCGAGCCGGGAAAAGAGAGCATGCTAAAACCTGTTGTACGGGCGATATACGACTCAAAGCGCGAACGGTTCCTGTCCGCCCCAAAGGATTTGGATCTGGCGGCTTCGGGCAATGCCGATAGGATACTCGGTAGCGAATCGCCGTCGAAATGGAATATCAAGCCGTTTGATTTTATAGAAATCCTCTAGCTACGCCGCCTGTCATTTCACAAATATGTGGCGGAAATTTTGCGGCTCTTTGCCGGGTGCGGGGTGGCGTGGAGGAGTGGGCGTTGCGGGAAAATTACCGCAATCCATTTTCATTCAGAAATCGGGTGTACTCCTTATCGTGTATCATCACGTGATCCCTAAACCAACTGGTTATAAAAGAAACCATGTCCGGCAGTGGCGGCACGACTCCATAATCCAGCATGGAGGAGTATGAATCCAATTGGTGGGCAAATTTATTGTGGTCATTCCTGTGGGACTCCAAGTTCGGGTAGCCATGGGCGGCCAGCGCATCCTCCTCGCTCTTGAAATGGCAGGTGGCGTAATCCACAAGGTCGTTATATGCGCGGATGACTGCACCCAACTCATTGGTATCGCCTTTCGCCTTCATCAGCGCATCTATAATGGCGAATAGTTTCTTGTGGTCCTCATCAAACGATGCAATGCCAACGCTATAACTCTTATCCCATCCCGGAATCTTATCGTTGTCGTTGGTACTCATGCTTTCCGCCCTTTCTGGTACACTTTTAGCACGGCCTTGGCGGCCTCTTGCGCATCCTTGGGCGCATCCCGGTAAAGGTTCAAGAGCTCGCGCTCATCCGGCGTAATCGGCTGTCCATACCGAGCCTTTTCCTCTGCGGCCAGCTTTTCATCGTCTGGGTTTTCCCCGGTCATTATCCATGTCGCGTTTGTATAGCCGTACCCAGCGGCCCAATAAAGATATTGTGCATCAGGCATCTGTTTCCCCGCTTCGCAAGCCTTTATCGTAGAAACCGGCACACCAGCCGCCGCTGATACCTGCTGGTAGCCAAGTTTTGCGCGAATGTTTTTTAATCGTTCCCCCACCGATGGAAGCGACACCTCAATATCCCCCCAGAACTCTCCTTTTTTTCGGCCCTTGGCATTTTCATCTTTCTTTGCGGTGGACGGGGAAAAGTTTCGTGCGCCCTCGCCGGTCAGCAACCAGTTGATGTTAATGCCGAGCTTCTTGGAGATATTTTTCAGTTGCTCCGCCGAAGGAAAACTCCCCCGGTTCGTCCACTTGTTTACATTTTCCGGCTTTATCTCAAGCATCTGGGCAAATCGGCTTTCTTTGCCCCCGGCAAGCTCGCGGATGAGGGAGTCCAATCTTTCCCTGAAGCCCTCCATGCTATTTGCCACCGGGCATTGGAGTTGCGGCAAAAGACCATATGGTCTTTTCATGGTTGACAAAAGACCATATGGTCTTTAAAATATGGGGCGTGGATGCTTTTAAGTTATATTTATTAGACTTGACCGGGGCGATAGCTGGTTGCGCCGATCCTGTTTTCATTGTCGATGTCGGGGCGGGTAGCGGCAATAGGCCTAACTTGCCACAAGCGGACATAAGCAACCACCTCATAACTTCATGCATACTGGCCTCGTATACTATCATTTTGACTATCTACCCACAATTCGCGGCTGACATTCGAGTTTACGAACAATCCCCATTGTCGATTTGCCTGAATTTCGGGATATCCCGATATGCCACCCAAGCAATCTTTTTTATGGAGAATGAAAATGGCCCAAAATTTTAAAGACAGGTTGAAAATTCTGATGAAAGACATGCGTCCCTATTCCTTTGCCCAGCAGGTCGGTATCCAAAGGGGGCTTTTCCAATACTACTGGAAGAAAGATGGTATTCCTACCTACGAGAACCTGCTAAAAATCCAGCGATACACAGGGTGTTCGCTGGATTGGCTACTTACCGGAGATATGCCGACACTGGATGATTCGCTATCCGGCATCCGCTTCAAAATGCGATCCAGCGCCGAAAGCGCCACGCGCCAGAGGCGGTTTACCAATTCTGCCCGTAAGCTAAAGGCTCTTTACGCATATCTGCCCGTAGAAAAACTCTCGGCAATTGAAATCGTAATTGAGGCGCTTGGGAAGCGCAGGCCAGTGCGCGGGGAGTGATATTCGAAGTCAGTTAGCGAACAGTTTTTTTGCCACGACTTTTCCAGCGGCATCGCGCAGGCGTGGGATGTATTCCTTATTTAGCCCGCCCATTCCGTTGTATATTTCCAGCTTGTCCTTATCAACCGAGTGTATGGCCCCGTACTGTTTGGCCCTTTCCGCTATGTCGGAGCCTGTTTTCGCAATCGTGCTACAAATCACCACTGGCTTGGGATAATGTGACGAGAGTTTTTTGAGGAAATCCAATCCGCTCATTTTGGGCATTATGATGTCGAGGCTGATTACGTCGGGGTCTTCTTGCAATATCATGTTCCGCGCCTCAAATGCGTCCCCGGCCTCGCCGCACACTTCCATGTCCGGAGCTTCTTCAATTGCCTTCCTCAAAATCTTGCGGACGAGCATCGAATCGTCCACTATCAGCACCCTCAGCTTGCGGGTAGACAGTTCCTTGTGCCTTTTCTCGGATGCGTCCCTTTCCACGGATTTCGCAATCATCGCCACGCGCACTACGCCTGTCATGCTGTCCATATAGATGCGGCGTCCCTGCTCGCCGCCGACGTGCTCCTCGACAACTTTTATTCCGGCCTCATGCAGGGCATTCCTCGCAACGTCAATATTCCTTTCACCTATGGTCGTTGTAGAGCCCAGATGGCCGGTAACAGCGCCGCCGCCGTAAATACCGGCCCTAAGCGCTTTGGTGTTGGAGTCCAGCCTGCTCATCGTGGTGATTATCAGTTCTATTGCGGTGTCGCCGTAGCGCCCCTTTTCCGGGTGTCCCGGGTTGTTGGCGAGCAGGAAGTGGCACATCGCCGAATGGCATTTTACAGGGTGCCAAAGCGTAACGCTTACGCAACTGCCCAGCAGTGTGGCCAGCTCGCAGGAGGTCCGCTTGACCGTATATTCGCCCGGTAGCAGGAATACTTTCTCGTTTGCCATAGTTATTCCTTCCTATTCTCGTCTACGCGGCATCCGGCGCGGGATGTGGTATTGCCACTGTTACCGTCGTGCTTTTCGATTCTTCGGAATCCACCCACATTCGGCCCTTGAAGGATTTGCACAGGAAGTATGCCTTTGTGAGGCCACATCCACAGCCTTTTTTCTGGTCTTCTGCGGTATTGCTTCCGCGTTTTCCAAAGCCGACAACAGATTCTATTTCATTTTCGGGTATGCCCATGCCGTCGTCGGATATTTCAAGCGTGGTCGTTTTGCCGTCATCCACAAGCTTTATCCCTATCCTTCCGCCCGGATGCCCGTACTTGCGTGCGTTTGCAACAAGGTCGCGTATCGTATCCGGCATGTAGGAAGGCATCAGGCACTCATCGCCACCATCCGCCGATTTGAAGTCGAACTCCACGAGGTAATCTTTTTCTTTTTTATCGCGCATATCGTAGGCGATGCAGAAATTCCCCATAGAGTTTTTTTCGGTAGCCTCCAGGAAATCGCAAAGCTGTCCCTTTATCTCGTCAAACGGGAGGTACACCCATTTGCGCCAGACATTCTTCCTCGCCATCGCCTCTCGCGCCCGGAAAATGAAGATACTAAGCACGCTTTCTATGTTGCTTATCCGTGCGTCAACTTCACGCCTTGTCTCGGGTGAAAATGTGGAATTGGATGCCACAGCTTCCGCTATTTCGGCGAGGTCGTCCCGGAATGTATCCAGATGTTTCTGGGCTTGCTCTATTTCATAGGCTGTCTTCTCTTCGCTACGAAAACTTTCTTCAAGCTCTTGGCAACACCTCATGCTGTTTTCGGCGAACTTCTCCCACCGGCAGGTTTTTCTCAGCCTGGTAAAGTTGTCCTTCAATACGTTTACGATGTTTACGAACGAATGCGCGATAAGGATAGATTGCTGTTCCTTGGTCAGTCCCAACTCGCTGGTGATTTCGATTTTCATTTGTACAGCCATTCTACATGCCTTTCCGGCAACATGGGCAAATAATATCCGCACGGTGTATTTGACAAGTATGCTATCTGTTAGTAGGCTAACCATACATATGGTAAAGGAAAGAGACGATGTTGGCTCCATGTTCATGGAAATCCAGCGCCACTGGAGGAGCATCCTGGATAAGCGCCTGCGCCCGCTTGGGCTTTCGCAGGCCAAGTGGCGCGCATTGCTCCACCTTTCCAAGTCGAAAAACGGCCTGACCCAAACCGACTTGGCAGCGCATATCGGCATAGAAACGCCTACTTTGGTGCGCCTGCTGGACAGGTTGCAAAAAGACGGGTGGGTGAAGCGGTGCGAATCGCCATCCGACAGGAGGTGCAAGGTGGTGCGGCTTACCGCAAAGGCGGCGAAGGTTATCCGGCATATCAGCAAAACCGCGCAGGACCTGCGCGACGAACTTTTCTCCGGCGTATCGCGCAAGGACCTTGTTGCGGTTGTGCGCGTGCTGTCCAAAATCAAGGCCAGGGCGGAATCGGTACACAACCTAGAAGTGGCAGGCAAGGCATGAGGGCAGGCGCATCTTTGGACAAAGGGTTCGGTGTTTTCCGCATGGGATACGGGATGTTTGTTTTGGGCTTGTCATTTGCGATGGGGATGCTATTTGTAACGCCGCTGGCGTATGCGGATGAAGTGGTGCTTTATTCTTCGGCTACGGATAAGCCGCCGCCAGCAATGGTTGCGAAGGGTGAAACCGTCAACCTGCAAAAGTGTGTAGAAATTGCGCTGGAGCGCCAGCCGAATATACTTGCCGCGCGAAATGCCCAATCTGCGTTGCAAGGCCGTGTGGGGCAGGCGAAAGCAGGGTACTACCCTAAAGTGGACCTTTCCGCCGGATACAACAAAACCCAGCCGGTGCCATCGCCACTTATACGAACCGCGCCCGGCATATACGACCAATATACGGCGAGCGCGTCCCTTACGCAGACGCTGTACGATTTCGGAAAAACTTCCGCGCTTGTGGGTATACAGCGGTACGGGCTGGATGCCGCAGAATCGGATTTGGAGAACACACGACTATCCATAATCTACGGCGTTAAGGTTGCCTACTACGGTTACTTGCAGGCCGGAAGGAACGTGGCGGTGGGGGAGGAGACGGTGTTGCAACTGAAAAAACACATGGAGCAGGCGCAGGCATTTTTCGCGGCTGGCACGAGGCCGAAGTACGATGTTACGAAGGCCGAGGTGGATTTGAGCAACGCGAAGCTGGCCCTGATGCATGCCGTCAATTATGTCCGGCTTGCCAAGCTGAACCTCGACAATGCGATGGGGATACCGGGCGCTACCGATTTCAGCCTGGTGGACGACATGGACTACCGCAAATACAACATCAACCTGGAGGATTCTGTAGCCAGGGCTTATACCTCAAGGCCAGATATCCGCTCAATGATGGCCAAAAAACACGGCGCGGAGGAATCGCTCGACCTTGCCAAAAGGGGGTACTACCCCACATTGTCCGGTTATGCGCAGTACAACTGGGCTGGCACGGCGCTTCCTTTAAGTGACGGCTGGAACGTTGGCGTATCGCTTACGTTGCCGCTTTTCAGCGGGTTTTCCACCAGCTACCAGGTTCAGGAATCACGCGCAAATTATGACCTCTCCGTCTCCAACGAAGAACAATTGCGCCAAAATGTATTTTACGAAGTGCACCAGGCATATCTGAATATGAAGGAAGCTGAAGAGAGGATTTCCTCATCAGAGCTTGTGGTACGGCAGGTGCAAGAAGTAATGGATATGGCTATCGGGCGGTACGGGGCTGGCGTAGGCACCCCGATAGAAGTTACAGACGCCCAGATAGCGCTCAGCAACGCAAAGACCACATACATCCAGTCCCTATCGGATTACAAATTGGCGCAAGCGGCCCTCGAAAAAGCTATCGGAGGAAGATAATGGATTTTCTAGGACTCTCCCAGTCACGTTTTTGCCCTATCCGGCTGTCCTGCGCCATGATGCTGGCGCTTTTGGTTTTTTCCGCCGCCTGTTCAAAAGGCCCCGAATTGCCGGCGCAGAAAAAGCCGGGCATGGCGGCACCGGTGAAAGTTGCCAAAGCGGAGCTAAAAGATGTTCCGCTACAGATTGAGGCTGTCGGCAACATAGAAGCCTTTTCCACAGTAGCGGTGACGGCCCAGATTAGCGGGCAGATAGAAAAAATCCATTTTAAGGAAGGGCAACGCGTAAAGGAGGGCGACCTGCTGGTTACCATAGACCCGCGCCCCTACAAAGCCGTGGTTGCGCAGGGCGAGGCTGTTTTGGCTCGCGATATGGCGCAGATGGAAACCGCCAGAAGGGAAGCGGCGCGCTACGGCGGGCTGGTGGCGAATGGATATGTTTCGCAGTCCCAGTATGACCAGATAAAATCTTCCGCCGATTCCCTCCAGTCGGTAGTGGCTGCGGACAAGGCGGCGGTGGATAATGCAAAGCTCCAACTGGGGTACTGTTTTATCCATTCTCCAATAACCGGGCAGACCGGCGTAATACTCATTGATGAGGGGAACGCCGTTAAGGCCAACGACAAGACGTTGGTGACTATCATGCAGGTGAAACCGTTATACGCCAATTTTTCCGTACCTCAGCAGTACTTGCATGAAATAAACAAGCGCCAGGCGGCAGGGAAGTTGCGCGTGGCCGTTTCTCCTCCCGGTTCCGGCCTACCCCCGGTGAATGGGGTCTTGACGTTTATCGATAACAGCGTAGATTCCGCAACGGGAACCATCAAGCTGAAAGCAGCATTTGATAGCTCGGACAAACTTCTCTGGCCCGGCCAATTTGTGAAAGCGTCGCTACTTCTCTCTACCGAGAAGGGCGCGGTGGTTATTCCATCGCAGGCCGTAATGGCCAGCCAAAAGGGGCAGTCTGTTTATGTCGTCAAGCCGGATGGCTCCGCCGAGATGCGGATTGTTACGGTAAGCCGCGTTTACGGGGAAGAATCGCTTATAGCTTCCGGCATAGAAGCGGGAGAAACCGTGGTGATAGACGGGCAACTACAGATTCTCCCCGGCGGAAAGGTGAAGGTATCGGAGAACCGGGGTGGGGATAAGGGACAGGGTAAGTGAACATCTCCGCCCTTTTCATACGCCGTCCTGTCATGACGACGCTCGTGATGGCGGCTATCCTTTTGTTCGGCATCGTGGCATACCGGATGCTTCCGGTGAGCGACCTGCCGAACGTGGATTTTCCTACCATAAGCGTCAGCGCCAACCTTCCCGGCGCAAGCCCTGAGACTATGGCTTCGGCGGTGGCAACACCGCTGGAGAGGCAATTCTCCACCATCGCCGGGGTTGATTCCATGACCTCGTTGAACTCCCAGGGCATAACCCAGATAACCCTGCAATTCAGCCTGGACAGGAACATTGACGCGGCGGCGCAGGACGTGCAAGCGATGATTGCCAAAACGGCGCGCAACCTTCCGCAGGATATGCCCAGCCCGCCTTCCTACCAGAAGGTGAACCCGGCGGATTCTCCGATACTTTACTTGGCCCTCAGTTCACCCACATTGCCGCTTTCCCAGGTAAACGAATTTGCGGACACCCTGCTTGCGCAACGCATCTCCATGGTAAGCGGTGTTGCGCAGGTGCAGATTTTCGGGGCGCAGAAGTACGCGGTGCGCATCGATTTAGATCCCAATACCCTCGCCTCTCTCGGTTTGGGGACAGACGAAGTGGCAAATGCAGTTCAGCAGGGGAACGTGAACATGCCGTCCGGCACAATAGACGGAGCCAAACGCGCATTTACAATCCAGACGGCGGGACAGCTACTGGATGCCGCCGCATACCGCCCGCTTATCGTTGCCTACCGCAATGGCCGACCGGTGCGGCTACAAGAGCTTGGAAGGGTAACGGACAGCGTGGAGAACGACAAACTGGCGAGTTGGTATAGGGACACACGCGCAGTCGTCCTTGCCATACAGCGCCAGCCGGGGACAAATACTGTGGAAGTGGTGGACTCCATAAAAAAGCTGCTCCCCGTGTTCAGTTCGCAGATGCCAGCATCGGTGAACCTAGAGGTGATTTACGACCGCTCCTTCTCAATCCGCGAATCGGTAAAAGACGTTAAATTCACGCTTATGCTCACCATGGCGCTTGTGGTGCTGGTGATATTCCTTTTCCTGAAAAACATTTCGTCCACCATTATCCCCAGCCTTGCCCTGCCCATGTCCATCGTCGGCACATTTGCCGTTTTGTACCTTCTTGGCTACAGCATAGATAATTTATCGCTCATGGCCCTTACGCTTTCCGTAGGGTTTGTGGTGGACGACGCGATAGTGATGCTGGAAAACGTAGTGCGCCACATGGAAAACGGCGAAAGCGCCTTTGACGCGGCCATCAACGGTTCCAAGGAAATAGGCTTTACCATCCTTTCCATGACTATTTCGCTTGTGGCGGTTTTCATACCGGTATTTTTTATGGGAGGTATACTCGGAAGGCTCCTCCACGAATTTTCCGTCACCATCTGCACGGCGATACTGGTTTCCGGCTTCGTGTCGCTTACTCTCACGCCGATGCTGTGTAGCCGTTATTTACGCCATGAGGGCGAGGAAAAACATGGGAGAGCCTATACAACTTTGGAAAACGGTTTTCAGTGGACGCTCTCCGCCTATAAAAAGAGCCTCCAATCCGTTATGCGGCACCAAGGGGTTACGTTGGCGCTCTCGGCAATTATCTTGGTCGCCACCATTTTCCTTTTCACCAAAATGCCGGGGGGATTCCTTCCTCCGGAGGATACGGGGCAGATATTCGCGTTCACCGAAGCGCAGCAGGGAATCAGTTTTCGGGATATGGTTGCCCACCAACGGGAGTTGGCCAAGATTGTGCTTGCCGACCCGAACGTGGAAGGTTTTATGTCCAGCGTTGGCGCTGGTGGGCCGAACGCGGCGGCGAATACCGGCCGCATCTTCATGCGGCTGAAAGCGCGGGAAGAGCGGGCATTAAGCGCGGATGAAGTGGTGCAGGAGCTTCGCCCCAAGCTGGCGCAGGTGCCGGGGATACGCGCATTTATGCAGGTGCCGCCGCCTATCCGTATCGGCGGGCAACTTACGAAAAGCCAATACCAATACACTTTGCAAAGCCCCTCCACAGACGACCTGTACAAATACTCGGCTGAGTTGGAGGAAAAAATGCGCTCCCTGCCGATGTTGCAGGATGTTACCAGCGACATGCAGTTAAAAAATCCGCAAATCAACCTGGAAGTGAAACACGACGCCGCATCATCGTACGGTATCACCACGGCTCAGATAGAAGATACCCTTTATGCCGCCTACGGCTCGCGCCAGGTTTCCACCATCTATGCCCCAACCAACCAATATAAGGTCATCATGGAGCTTGCGCCGGAGTATCAGATGGATACTGCCGCCTTATCCATGCTCTATGTCCGTTCGACCGGGGGAAAGCTTGTTCCCCTGAGTGAAGTGGCGGAGATAAACGTGGGTGTGGGGCCGCTTTCCGTGAACCATCTTGGACAGCTCCCGGCGGTTACTATCTCTTTCAACCTCAAGCCCGGCGCATCTCTCAGTGATGCCGTATCCGCAATAGATTCGCTTGCCGCCGTAACGCTTCCTTCAACAGTCAGCACCGGATTTCAGGGGGCGGCGCAGGCGTTCCAATCCTCGTTTAAGGGGATGTGGGTAATCGTTCTTATGGCTATACTCGTAATCTACATCGTACTGGGTATTCTTTACGAGAGCTTCGTACATCCGCTCACCATCCTTTCGGGGCTTCCCTCGGCGGGGCTTGGGGCGGTGATAACCTTGATGTTCTTCCACAAGGAGCTGAATATCTACTCACTCGTCGGTATCATCATGCTTGTGGGTATCGTAAAAAAGAACGCAATCATGATGATAGATTTTGCGCTCGATGCGCAAAGGAAAGGTGCGCTCGAACCAGCTGAGGCGATATACCAAGGGGCTATTATCCGCTTCAGGCCGATTATGATGACTACTATGGCCGCGCTTATGGGCACTTTGCCCATCGCTATGGGCATGGGCGCGGGCGCTGAATCGCGCAGGCCGCTCGGTATGGCTGTTGTCGGCGGGTTGCTGTTTTCACAG
>JAHFEI010000021.1:12438-14172 GCA_023248615.1 Nitrospinales bacterium
CTTCTCACGTTGTACATAACCCCGGTTATTTATGTTTATCTGGACAGGCTCCAAAAGCGTTTGGCCCCGAAGAAAACGGCCATAGCGGATTAACCGCTCCCTTACAGCCAGCGCTTAAATAAAAGGGTGAGCCTGGAGGCAACGGATTGGAGCCATGAAATATCCAAAAGTAATTTTGCATCCACTATCTGCGATTTGCCGAAATCCCTGACCAGTTCCTCTTCAAGCAACTTCATATTTTCCGGATGGGTGATATGGATGTCGGCCTCCAGGTCATGAAGAAGTGAGCGATGGTTAAGGTTGGATGAACCAAGGCTTGCCCAATCGTCTATTACCTGTACCTTTGCGTGAAAAAAGCGGGGCAGGTATTCGTAAATTTTAACCCCTGCCCGGAGAAGTCCCAGGTAATAGGTCGAGGTTAGCCACGGCATAAAAAAAACATCGGAGCGGCTGGGTACAAGCAAGCGTACGTCCACCCCCCTGTGCGCAGAACGGCACAATTCCCGGACAAGGCGCAAATTGGGCGCGAAGTAGGCGTTGGCAATCCATACCCGTTGCCTGGCGTTGCGGATTTGTTTAAGAAATAGTTTGTAGTTGCGGCGTCGCATCAAAAGCCCGTCGTTTAACCGTATCCACTTGCCCTCTTTATCCGGGGCGGAGCGTATATTGCGGGGGTTTCTTAGGAATTCTCGCCACCGTGCTTTGCCTTCCCACGACCGCCGAAAGGCTTTTGCAAGGTTTGCGACATGCTTCCCTTCGACACGTAGCCCAAAATCTTCCCACTGGTTTCGAGCTATGTTCATGCTACCGACATAGGCCGTGTGTGAATCAAAGAGCCAGGTTTTCCTGTGGTTGCGCCGGTTAAGGTCGCGAAAAACGGAAAGTATCCCCCGCCCAAAAACAGGATGGTAGATGCGCGTTTCAACTTTTGTGTTTTTAAATTGAGCCGCTATGTCGCGTAAAGACTGGGCGGAGCCTATCCCATCGGCTAATATGCGCACCGCCACCCCGCGTTCCGCCGCCCCGATAAGCAGATACGAGAGGCTTTTGCCAAGGTCGTCCAGTTCAAAGGCGTATACTTCGACATCAATAGTTTTTTTGGCCGACTCAATATCGCGGCTAATCTGGCCGAAATATTCTTCGCCGCCAAAAAAAATCTTTTCCGCATCCCAGCAATCCATCCCGCCATTTTAGCAGGTAACGCAAATTTAGGGGAAAAACGGACACGGTACGCCCGTTTCCGGCTTGGGGTGGGGATGCGCTGTTCGATGTCTGGTAGAATAATGCCGATGGCACCGTACACAGGCGAGATGGACTTCAATGGCATAGCTGGCCTTTCCGAAGAGGAGGCGGCGAAGCGGCTAGCGAAGGAAGGCTTTAACGAGTTGCCATCATCAAAGCCCCGGAGCATCCTGCTCATCGCCCGTGACGTGGTGATGGAGCCGATGTTCTTACTTCTTGCCGGGTGCGGCGGAATCTACCTTCTGCTGGGGGATAGGGAAGAGGCCCTGATGCTGCTGGGTTTCGTCCTTGTTGTCATATGCATAACCCTCTATCAGGAGCGCAAGACGGAGCGAGCTTTGGAGGCGTTGCGCGACCTCTCCAGCCCCCGTGCGCTTGTCGTACGTGGTGGGGCGCAAAGGCGCATTCCCGGCAGGGAAGTGGTGCGCGGCGATGTTTTTGTTCTGGAAGAAGGGGATCGCATTCCTGCCGACGCATATCTTGTCGCTTGTG
>JAHFEI010000229.1 GCA_023248615.1 Nitrospinales bacterium
ACGCTTTTTGTGGGACGCGCCATGTTCGCCGAGTAGTCGATGCTGTAAAGAATGGAGACGGAGCTGGTGAATTGCACGTTCGTATAGTGAAAAGACTGTATCTGCCGGTAATCGACGATGCTCCATGTGGCGCCTTGGTCATATGAATGGAACAGCTCGCTCATGTCGCTGGCGATATAGATTTCATTGCTGTCGAACGGGCTGATGCTGGGAGAGAAAAGCGCCCCCCCGCCCCCTACGCCGACCGAGTTCCATTGCGTGGGGGCGGCGGCGTCAACCGGTTGAACGACGCCAAAAAAAATCGAAAGCGCCAACAGGAAAGAATAATACCTGGCGAAGATAATACGATGGTTCACCAGTCCTTACCCCCTCCGATATTCTAAACGGCATCTTGCAATAAAAAGGCTGATATGGGCTACCCATATCATTGTTACATATCGGCGGTTTTTCACCTAAGTTTAGTACAACGGGCAGTGTATCAGTTTGAATTCCCCCGTTAACCTCCCCCCTCCTCGTTCGCGGAGCGAACATGAGGAGGGGAGAGGTTGTTCCTAAAAAATGCTTTCCCGATCATTATGAAAAAACAGCGTATGGTTAAACCCCACCCGCGCCGTGGGCACCCACGGCGCGTCCTCCCCTTATCGCCCATGGCGAAGGGGAGGAAATATTTTCAAACTGATACATTACCGTACAACGGCAAGGCTGGCATTGCCGGCGGCTTCCGCCAAAAAGCGAAGTAAATACCCTACAACTCCTGAATGTAAATTCTTTGCCAGATGTTCTTTGGTTAACAACCCCGCCCGTTTTGCCTCTAATATTACTATCATGGCGTTATCATTTTATTGCATTTTTTAGCTATTGAAATGCGCTTTCTATTATCATAGGATTAGAGCATATTAATTTGGAGCGTTGATGGAAGATCGAACCGCGCGGCTGACAATCTTGATTGACCCGACGAAAAAGGAAATTCTTGAGGAAATTTGCGCCGAACATGACTTAACGCCATCTCAGGTTGTTCGAAGACTCCTTCGGGAATACATACAAAAGCATGGTTCGCCGGAACAGCTCGCGCGAATGCCGGGTGCCAAGCTTACGGAAAAAATAGAATCATGACAGCTAATTGCACAAAACTTTTGTGTCAAGGGGATGAGGATATTAACTTGCGGGCTGACAGAAGCTTGCCATCCTTCAACAATGCCTGTAAGCATATAACATATATCAGCTTGGGTGATTTTCAGTGAGCAGCCTGCGCGATAAGATTTTTTATCGGGCAATAAATGATTCCCTCGACCGGCTCCGGAACGAGATGTGCCTGAAATACGGCCCAAAAAAGGAAAGCCGCTTTTTTGTCAATAGGATAACCTACGAGTTGGGCGTGGGGCAAATCACCCGCGAAGGAGTGGAGTTTGAAATCAGCTCCAAAATACCTAATGAATTGTTCCCCAACGCCACCTTTAACGCGCGTTACTTCAAAGAAGTGCGCGACATCATGATGAAGGCTTTTAAGAAACCCCAGGATGTTAAGATGGAAAATATCGTCCGTTCGCTCAACATCAACGAGTTTGAAGAGCTCAAGGAGCGGGATTACGTTAAGTGCACCTATTTTTTCAAAAACGAGGAACTCTACACAGAAGCTGATATTGATAAAATCATCCAGTCGGTGAACGGCGGTACAATCCAGCTTCCCGATATTCCGGGGACCACCACACTGGGGGGCAAAGCGGTTATTTTCCGGATGCAGGAGAGCATCTACGGCGCGGCAAGCCGGCTGGTGGCGGAATTTATCAAGGCCAACGACGCGGCGATAACGATGTTTGCCGAAATTGCCAAAACAATAAATCCTGCGGCGAAAAAACCCGACGCAAATGGAAGCAAACCCTTTATTAGCGGCTATTCACTCCCGGCGACAATACCGGGCAATGGCCGTCGGCAAGGCCGAATACCGTGATCCGCACATTAGCGTTCCGAATCATTTCATCGGTGAGGCGGGGCGGTTCCCGCCGTCAAATATCGACGGTTTGGTTTTAAGGAGGGAAAATGAACGGTTCATCCTGCAATTTTAGCCGCTTTAACCGCTGCTCAACATGCCACGACATATTTGAGATCAGGCAGCTCACGGAAGTTGCCGGTCTGCATTATTGCCCTGTCTGCATACTGTCGGCGGAACTGTCCGGAACCGCCAATAGACGCGGCGGGAAAAAGAAGAAAGTCCGAAGCGGGCGTTGAAAACCCTTTTGAAAAATCTTTAGCGGAAGGATGGCCATGTCAGGCAAAATTGCGATTTTCATGTTTTCGATAATTATGGCGGGCGGCGCCATGCTTCCGGGCCGGGCAAAAGCGGAAGAGCCGGTCAGCGTCGGCAATGCATTCATTGCGGCGTTTGACAAAAAAGATCAAGCCGGGATGGCGAACATCATCAAGAGCAGGGCGGCCGAAGTGCCGGAAGAAGTGAAAGGCATGGTCGATTACGCCATATCGCCCGACGCCAATCCGCAGGAGCAGGATTTTCTGTTCAACATCGCGGGCACCATGGCCCAAATGTATTCAAAAAACACGGGCGATGAACGGCTGTTGGCCGCCGTGCGCTCGAGTTACCAAAACGTGATCGATAAGAGAAAAGGCGCTGGCGGCGGCGATTCAAAGGAAATCCTTGATAAAATAAAGGGTGACCTGGTGGCCTTGGGAAATGGCGAATGGCATGTATCGGTTATTCGCATTGACGCCGAAGGCGCCCTTGACGTGGAAATCGACGTGAAAGAATCCTCGGGCGGCGAACTGACGCCCCAAATTCAACGGAGCAAGACCGAAGAAGCGAAAAAAATTGTGGCCAAGCATCTTCCCAAAATGAAGAAAGGGAAGCTTGTATGGACAAGCGCGGGAGTTGGACTTAAAACCGCATTTCTTGAGTAGTCCTGTCGCAAATGGAACGAATGAGGAGCAAATGATGAATCGTTATCTTCTGAAGATGTTTGTATTGGCCGCTATAACCGTAATGAGCATGGCCGCCGGCGTTAACGCGGAGGAAGGCGCCGGGGAAGGGGAACGGATATATGTGAAATATTGCAGCGGTTGCCATAAGCTGACGGATCAGACTTCCACAGGGCCGGGATTCCAGGGAGTGACGGGCCGGCATACCGAAGCCTGGATTGATAAATGGGTGCAGGGCCCCAAAGCAATCATTGAAAGCGGCGACCCCGACGCGATACTCCTCAAGGAGAAGTACAAGATTACCATGCCAACGCTTAAAGTTATGGCCGATGAGAAGGCAAGGCGGGAAATCATCAATTTCCTCAAGCAGAATGACAAGAACGTGGCCCAGTAACCAGGAGAAACACAGTATGAAGATGGATGCGGTTATTAAGAATGTAAAAACGCTTGCGGCGGTGGCCGTGCTGGCCTTGGCCTTTGCCTGTTCGGGCGGTGGCGGCGCAGAGGACAAGTTTCAGGCGGCCTTTAGCAAGGTCAATCCCGCATGGAAGGTCTATGAAGTGAAGAAAGAAGGGACCAACACCATCATACGGGTGGAAGCGGCCGATGCGGTTCCTTTCGCCGAGGCCAAAAAGGCATTGGATGCGTTGCTGGCCGTCGATCCGAAATTGACGGGTTACGTTGAATTCTATAACAAGGAAGTAGGCATGGTTCTTCGCAAGCTGGAGATCGTTCCGGCCAGCTGACGGGCGCTTCCATCCAGGCACTGATGGCAAAGCATGTCTTCGTATTCCAGGGGATGAATTAGGCGCCTGGACCGGGCTAATGCCCAACGCATAAGAAAAGAAGCGAGGAGAGACGCCCCCCCGGCGGAATCTCCGGCAAGGATTCCGCCAAGTGAAAAGCCCCGCCGTCGCCGGCGGGATCAAGCTTTATCGCGGCATCGTCAGCAAGGCAGCATCCTGCCGGATTCTATCAGCGCCATCATCCCCTCCTCG
>JAHFEI010000230.1 GCA_023248615.1 Nitrospinales bacterium
TTGCCCAACCTCTCACGCGAGTAACCAACCTCCGCATCCGTATGGCTGGAAGCTGGGCCATCCGCCGCTATGGAGGGCGCAACCGGGAGTATGGCGGCGACAGCCAGTACGACAAAAAATAACACAGGGAGGCGGGGCTTTTTCATGTGGGGCAAATACTACCATACATGTGCAAAATGGCCGGACAGGGGTTAAAGCAAATATAACTTCCCAAACCGGATGGCCTATCCGCTACGGCTGGTTTCCGCCCAGGTTTGGATGTTTCGGTTCCGAACACCATCAAGGCATTTGCATCCTTTGCTACGCCGCCTATTTTATCAGCCGCCTTACGCGGGCGACCAGTTCCTTGGTCATGAACGGTTTGAGCATGTAGTCGTTCGCGCCTACGTCCAGCCCGCGCACTATGTCGCGCTCCTCGGACTTGGCTGTGAGCATCAAAACCGGGACGTCCTTCCAGTTTTCCGTTTCACGCATTTTCTTGATAAGGTGGAACCCGTCAAAATACGGCAACATCACATCCATCACCACCACATCGGGCAACGACGAACCGTTGATAATTTCCTCCGCCGCACGGCCATCGCGAGCGATGGAAACGGAAAAACCCTCACGCTTGAAAAGGAAGTCGAGGATAATCACAATATCCTCCTCATCCTCAATGACGAGAATCGACTTTTGCCCTGTAATATTGCTGTTCATCGTAGATGTGTTCATGGTGCGCATTGTAATCACTTGTGACAGATTTTACAACAGGCATTCTCGCATGAAAACATGGTGGCTGGCATTCTTCACTCTTTCGCAAAGGAGGGAAGAGGAGGAATGGATGTTATAAACTATTTTTTGTGAAAAGCGCCCAGCATCGGTTTCCGGCCTCATTGAAGTACAAACTACCGGCGGCGTTGCTTATTATATGGTGGCCGCGGCCACTCTCCAGAAGCTCCTCTGCATTGATGGACTGCGGAAGCGCCCTGCTGTCAAACCCAAATCCCTCGTCCGATACGCAAACCTCCAACACATCGGAATGGAGCAGGTACGAAATCTCCACTCGAAACCGAGCCGAGCAATGGTTGCCGTGCATCAGGGCGTTCATCACCATTTCTTCCAGCGCAAGTTCAACGGCGCTTACTTGCTTGGCCTCCCAGCCGCCATCCTTCAGGGCGGAAATAATCGGGGCGGTGGCCTCGGATATTTCGCCGACAACCGAATGCGCCAAAGCTCTCCCTTCCGGCCACGACAACATCATGGAGACCAGGCGCTGGTCTATGGCCTCCCCCCTTACGTTCTCTTTCTGGTCTACCAGAAATGACGCCAGCAGTTCGCTAGGGGCAAATCCCATAGTTTTGTATTTGTCCGCCGGGCGCGCCCCGACAAAAATAAACGATACGTCATCATCGGGGATACGGCCCCCGAGGTGGGCCTCAAACTCCGCCTTTAGGCGGACATAAGCATCCTGCGGCTCCAGCCCGCCAAGCTTGCCCGCAATCCCGTTGCGGAACTTTGCGTCAAAGGCCACTTTCATGTCTCCCGATTGTTCCATCAACCCGTCGCTGTATACAAGCAGAAGCTGGCCCGGCTCCAGCCTCAAGGCAATATCCGAATACCTGTCTTTGCCATGCCGGGTTACCTCAAACTGCCCAAGTATAAATCCGGGTGGCACATCCACCTGCTTCGCCGTACCGTCCGTGTTTATCAGCCACGGCCTCGGATGCCCGGCGGACGCAATCCTTATTTCGCGATCCTCGAAATCCATGAGCATGTAGACGGAGGTCAGGTAATCCGAAGTTCCCTCGCAGTATTTCCTTATATGCTCATTCATTTCGTTCAGCAATACGGAAGGGGCGCTTACCGACTTTTTGGACGGGTTGGCCTTATAAATATCCACCAACGACGTGGCAAGTATGTTCAACAGTATCTCCTCTATGTCGTGGCCTGCCACATCGTGGACATAAAGTGCGGCGTACCGCGACCGGAACCTAAGCCATTTTACGATGTCGCCGCCGCCAGCGCTCCGCATTGTGCGGTAAACCGGCGAGACGCAAAAAAACGGGATCATATGCGGGAGTGTAGCCACCGCATCCAACACGTCTTTCGCCCTGTAAAGCGCGCGCTCCATCCTCTTGGTGTGGTTGCCCAACCGCTCCTCCGCCTCCCTGCGTTTCGACATATTGCGGAACAGCAACAGCGCCATGATTGCTCCAAAAATAAAGACTGAAATATTTATCGACAGGTAGTACCTGAGGCTGGTTTTCGCATCCAGAAGGTGGCCGTTCACGGTATCAATAAGCCCCCTTTCAACCGAGTAGCTGACACTGAGCATCCTGTTGATGTTTTTCGACTGGGCGGCGTTCCACTCGTTGGCATCAACATTGAAACCGCCTTTACTCCCCCTGTCGGCGGCGATTTTTTTCATCTCCCCGGCCTTATCCACTTCCGGGTTGTCCATCATCGTCATAAACGCTTCCTTGCTGGTAGGAGACGCCATAGACAGGAAAAGGCCACGGAGAAACGGCTCATCGCCCATAAGCATGAGGAACTCCTCGTACTGCCCAGGCTGGAATTTGTCGGACTCGAAAGCATACGTCAACAGCCCCCTTTGCATGGACGAATTTTCCTTCAGCCGCTGCAAATAGTAACTTGTAAGGTAGTAAGAGGAGAGTTCCCGTACGCTACTCAGTTGCGGCATGCGGATAATGGTGTCCAGGAGGATGGAATTCAAATGCGAGTAATACCGCCATTCTTCGGCGAAGCCGGTTTTGAGCGAGAGTATTTCCTCCCTTTTTCCCTTCAGTTTTGACAGGTTGTAAAAAATCAGCTTGAAGTTTTGCCGCATGCCATCGGGAAGCCCGTTCTTCTCAAGTGCGCCCCATAGCTCCAAAAGGTCGGAGTATTTTTCGTTGGTGGATGCGTATTGCTCCAACAACTCCTTCCTGAAGTTGCCCCCGCGCGAGGCTATAAACCCGCTCGAATATCCGCGCTCTATCTGTATCTCGTGGACAAGGCTACTTGCACCGGCGACAAAGTAAGACGCGTCGTCCAGCATCTGCATTTCGCGCACGACTTCCCTTTTCTCGGAAACCAAATTCCATGAAAAATAGGCCATAGCCGCCATAGGGATGCCCAGCAAGAGCAACAAGACGGACTTGTAGGGCAAATCAGACCATCTGGCAATCGGACCTTTATGCGGCATTAGTATTTTCTATGCACTCTTAAATACGTTGTTAGTCGTTTCGGGACTTAACCCCACGAGGGAACGATAGTATCTCCCATTAAACAGGCCAAGTAAATAGCCTCAAAACTATAGGCGTGAAAGGAAAGGTTCCGCATCGGATGTGCGAGTATGCCGCATAGCCCGGCAAGAGACCGATGCTTTCCCGAAATGCCGATTGTGGTAATATTGCGTGATAGGAATTCCAACTTTAATCCGTAAGGAGCGCTAAAAATATGAAAACGTCCACAAAAATACTTATCGGAGTCGGCGTTGCCGTTGTTGTCATAGGGCTGTGGGTCACATCCACTTTCAACTCGCTGGTGGCACTGGACGAAACGGCCAACCAGCAATTCGCGCAGATAGAAGTGCAGTACCAAAGACGGATGGACTTGGTACCGAACCTGGTGGCAACCGTAAAAGGCTCTGCCGATTTTGAGAAATCTACTCTGGAAGGCGTAACAGCCGCCCGCTCGGCGTGGGCAGGAGCCAAAACCACGGATCAAAAAGTAGACGCCGCCAACCAGTTCAACTCCGCGCTTTCGCGCCTGCTGGTCACGGTGGAATCCTACCCCAACCTGAAATCTACCGAGGCGTTCATCCGCCTGAACGACGAACTGGCGGGGACTGAAAACCGCATCCAGTTCGCACGGCAAAAATATAACGAGGCGGTGCGCGACTACAACGCGACAATACGGTACATACCG
>JAHFEI010000231.1 GCA_023248615.1 Nitrospinales bacterium
CGCCGCGTTCCCAATCGAAGTCGGGTGTGGAAATAAAATAACGGTATTTGTCAGTCTGCCGATCCACGCAAGGAACCGGTGGTGCAAAGAAAAATACGCTCCCGCCATGCCCTCGATATCCTCCGTTAAATCTCCGCTCATTCCGGCCATGCGCCGGTTATAGCGATAGCTTTCCCGCCGTCCAGACCTGGAATTGCCTCTGCTTCAGTTTTTCCGTATTTGTCTTTCGTCCTGATGCCACGGCAACAACAAACGCCAATAACTCATCGCCCATATCTTCCAATCCGATATTTTCAGAAATAACGCGTCCGGCGTTAAAATCCATATCCTCCGGCATCTTTCCGTACGTTTCGTCGTTGGAAGAGATTTTAATTACCGGACAAATCGCATTACCCGAAATGGCGCCATATCCGGTGGAAAAACAAATGATGTTGGCTCCGGAAGATACCAAGCCGGTAAGTGACTCCAAATCTCCACCTGGCCCTTGCATGACATACAGACCTCTTTCTCCGACTGGCTCCCCGTACCCTATCACATCTTCTATGACCGTCGTTCCGCCTTTCAGTACCGCCCCAAGACTTTTTATATAACTGTTAATGATCCCCCCTTCAATATTTTTGGGAACCAAGTTATCGCTAATGTTCAACCCAAGTTTATCCGCCATGCCCAAGTACCAATCTATTGCCAACTGGAATTTCCTGGCGACCTCAAGACTCCTGAAGCGCGGCAAAAGCATTGAATACGTTCCAAGCATTTCCGGCACTTCCGACATTATTGCCGCGCCGCCGCCGAAAATAACCTTGTCCGCCATATTCCCGATAACCGGGTTTGCGGTAATCCCGGAAAATGAATCCGACCCGCCGCACTCGGTACCGACAATCAGCTTGCCCAACGGTATCGCTTCCCTCTTAACATCATTGACCATCTCAAGCTTTGAAAGTATTATCCGTTCAGCTTTTTCCTGAGCGAGCCGCGTACCGCCGGATTGCTGAACCGTTATCCAGTCAATCGGCTTTCCGCTTCCATCGCTGTTATCACTAAGGTATTCATGCACCCTCTCGTAGTTGGTCTGTTCGCACCCCAAATCCATGATAAGGCATCCGCCCACGTTGGGATGGTTTACAAAACCCTTCAAGACGGTCAGAAACCTGTCAATCTGCCCGCCGGTTGACGCGCACCCGCAACCCTCGGTATTCGGAATCGCAACAATTCCGTCTATATTGGGATACCTGTTCGCCATGTCCGCCTGTGCATCCATCTTTAGCGCGACCTGAAGCGCTGTCTCACTCACACACATGGAGGTGGGGACCACAAGATAGTAATTCCGCGTCCCCGCCGCGCCGTTGGAACGCCGATAGCCTTGGAACGCCGTATTGAGGTACTTATCCTTCAATACGGCAGGAGCCGGAGTCTCAAACCCGCCGTTATCCGGTTTTGGCAGGAGGCACCTTATATTTGCCTGGCTTATCTTCCTACCTTTTTCAATCCCCGCCGACTGGCCGAACGTATAACCGTTCTGACGGACGAATTCACCGTCTGGAACGTCGCGCACGGTGAACCTGTGCCCCCGATTGATCTTTTCCAATATTGTTATAGCTTGCCCCATATATTCCAGGTTCTCCCCTTGTGCTATCTCGACTTTCGCGATAGCAACCTGATCCAGGGATGGAGCCATTACAATGGCATAATCTTCAAGTTTTTTCATGCTGGCTGTTTTTGCGCTGTCAAATGAAAGGCAGATGCTCTTTATCGAGGCTGAGATAGTCCAAAATCAGGTTGTTCCTTTCGTTTACCACGCAATGGTGGTTACATACCCTTGACGGGTTGGTCTTGAAAAAAACATTTTTATCCGAAAACCAGAAGTCCCTGAACCGTTGGTTCCTGATTGACCCCAATAGCCCGTCTTTGGTGTAGGCCTTGTCCTGGCAGGTGTAAACATTCATGTCGGCGCCGATGATGGTAAGGGTTTGAATATACGGGCACCAGTCGTAATCCTTTTCGAACTTCCAGCTCAATGCGTGGTATGAATCGAAAATCTCGAACGTCTCGCTGGCGGCTCCGGCAATGGCGCGGTCAACCTGGTCGCGCACCAGGCCGAAGATAGCCTTGTGGTATTCGTCGCTCTCTTTCATATCGTTGCTGGTGATGCAAGGCGACACTTTAACGCTGTTTATGCCGATATCACGCAGGCGGATGATGGAATCGTAAACGTGCGGTGCATTCTTCTGATCCACTATCAAAACAACGCTCAAGTAGCACTTCCCCCCAAGCTTTTTAAAACCCGCGATGTTTTCCATCACCCGAGTAAACTCGCCCTCCTTCACTCCCCGATATTGCGCATAGCTGACATCATCCCATCCGTCCATGGAGACCCGTATCCAAGTCCCGTGATGGGCGAATATCTCGGCCACCTCCCCGACAAGCCTCGAACCGTTGGTAAGCGAAGCAAAATGCACATTCGTATCGGAAAGTTTTCTCACGGCATCAGGCAGGTATTTATAATAAAAAGGGTCGCCGCCGCCACTAAAGGTTACAGCCTGCACACCCATTTCGGATATATCTTCGATGATTTCAAGCATTTTTTCACGCGGGATAAAATCTCGCTCGTTCATTCCCTCCCCAAGTTGCAGGCTGTCCTTTCGGTAGGCACAATACCAGCAACTATGCCCGCACACGTTGGTCGGCTTTATCCTTATGTGGACGGGCGGCATTATATTATCAGCCTCTCGCGGGAGCGACTCTATCTTGTCCTTATAGTGGAATACCTTGAACTTCGAATATAGCTTTCTCATGTTAATCCCTTTTTTCCCTGAACGCTAAACTACGGCACTGCCAAATTTTAGGTTTTCCCTGGTTGATTTGCGTATCGCATTCAATTCTTCCGTGGTAATGCCCATGATACTTGCGGTCAGCCGTAGTTTTTCGGGATCGGAAAAGTTTATCCTATCCCATTCGTAACAGCGCAGGATGCTGATATCCTGCGTGGTAAAATCATCGCTCTTTATGCGTCCATAGCGCCAGCCGACTTCGTTTTCATCGCCTTCTATGGCATTCATTTCCTTCGCCATCGCAAAAAGCCGGGTGCCGATAAGCGGATTTGCGGGGAAAAATTTGCAGTAATCCGCGCCGCAACTTTCCGCATAATCCAGAGTCATCCGAATCTCCTCCCATGTTTCGCCCGGGAATCCGATTATGAAATTGGCCGAAACATAAAGGCCGTATTTATGGGCGAGTTTTATGGTTTCCGGCACTTTTTTCAGATCAACGGGCTTTTTAACTATGGTGCGAAGTATCCTTTCGCTTCCGGACTCTATAGCAATACCAATCCCGATGCATCCGCTTTCAGCCATCAATTTGAGGATTTCCCCGTCGGTTACGAATACGGCCACATCCGCCGCCTTCCATATGAGGTTAAGTTTCTTTTCAATGAACAATTTCAACATCTGTTTTGTGCGCCGTTTTTGCCCGAAGGGATTGTCATCCTCAAATACAAACCCTTTGATCCCGTATTTTTCCTTTAACATAATTAATTCTTCGACCACCTTTTCTGGACTGCGCGCCCTCCACTGACTGCCTGCGATGGTGTCCACCTGGCAGAATGAACAACCAACAGGGCACCCGCGCGACGATAATAACCGCGCGTGAGGATAAACCGTAACGGAGTCAACGCTATACCCGCGCGGCTTTGCGTTGGCATAGGCCAGATAATCCATGAGGTCGTAGTTTGGAAGCGGAAGCGAATCCAAATCCTGTATAAAATCCGGCTCTTGCGCCTTAAGCTTGCCGTCCGGTTCGCGGTACACCATACCTTTGGAGGGAAAGGGATTTTCGCCGTTCAGAAATCCCAGAAACTCCGGAAAAACTTTCTCCCCCTCCCCGCGTACGGCATAATCGAGTTCCTTGTTTCCC
>JAHFEI010000232.1 GCA_023248615.1 Nitrospinales bacterium
TCGTGGCCGGTTTTTTTCAGGACAAACTGGAGAGACCTGAGTATAAAAGCCTCATCGTCAACAAGCAGTATCTTCTTCTTTTCCATAGACACCCCCTATCAGATTCCACCAAGTACCAAGCGGTACTATACCAGATTCCCGCCACTTATGGGATGCCCGGCGCACGATGCCATAATAATCTCCACCACAGCCGGGGTATGCCGCAGGGTAGCGGGGAGCCGCCTCAGTAGCCGCAGGAACGCATCACGGAGTGGACGTTCAGCATCGGTATCATATCCCCGGTCGGGGACTGGGCGGCGCCTATCCACAGGTCTGTATTGCGAAGGTTGCGCGGCATCTCTTTCACCACCACCTCGCGCTGGGCGACTATATCGGCAACGGCAAAAGCCACCTGGTGCAGGCCCGTATCCACCACCACCACAAACCATTTACGCATGCTGTCTGGCGAGCATAGCTGTTGCGCCACCACATAATCCATGTAGAACAACGGCAACTGCGTACCCTGGTAATCTATCGCCGAGTACCCTTCCGCGCTTACCAGTTGCTCCGGCTCCGCCAAAAGCACCGAATCTACATATGCTATCGGCACCCCTATCACCTGCCCTCCCACGCGCAGGAGAAGCACCTTGGTGGATGCGACGGTAAGCGGAAGTATGATTATGGTTTTCGTCCCCACCCCCACGCTAGAATCCAGGTCTACCGTCCCCTGCAATTTTTCCACGGCGGTTTTGACCGCGTCCATCCCCACTCCGCGCCCCGAAACATCCGTTGCGGCATCACGGGTGGAAAAGCTGGGGGCAAAAATCAGCATCTGCGCTTCCACCTTCGTCATCGTTTCCGCCCGCTCTGCGGTTATCAGCCCTTTTTCCACCGCCTTCCTCTTGACTATATCCGGGTTCACCCCTTTGCCATCGTCTTCCAGCGTGATGATTACCTTGCCCTGCTCGTTGCGGGCGGAGAGCGTGAGCTTGCCCATACTGTCTTTCCCGGCCTGCGCCCTTTCTTCCGGGGTTTCCAGCCCATGATCCAGCGAGTTCCGTATCATGTGTATCAGTGGTTCATTCATCTCGTCTATTATCTGCCGGTCGAGCAATATATCCCCCCCGACAGATACGAACTCCACCTTCTTTTTCAGCTTGCGTGAAAGGTCGCGCACTAGGCGCGGGAAATTGTTGAAGAGGTTCGAGACCGGCAACATGCGGATACCCATGATGGCCGTGCGCATCTCTTCCACCGCCCTGCTCATAAGGTCGGATGCCGTGTTTATCTCACGATAAAAATCCAGCACCTTCTCGCGTGAGACCCGCTTGCTGGAAGCGACTTTGCCGAACCCGCCCAATTCGTCCTTGATGGAACTTCTGGCCGAAAGGAGGTTGCCGGTAAGCATAATAAGTTCGTCCGCCTTGTCGATGCGCAGGCGGATGGAGTCCGAACCTTCCGCCGCAGGTTTCGCCGCCGGAGCCGCCTCTTTCGCCGCATCTGCAGGGGCGGTAGCGGCAGGCGCGGGTGTGGGCGCCGCCTTGCCCTTGGTAAAGTAGCCCTCCATGGAAGCTACGATAGGCGCGATATCCATGGTGAACTTCTGGTTTTCCCGTTTACCCTCCACCAGCTTGGTGATGTAATCCATGGCGGACAACGCAACATCCACCGCATCTGACGATAGCGGTATCTTGTTTTCGTGGAACTCCTTCAGGAAGTCCTCCAGCTTGTGCGCAACCCCGCCTATGTCGGTAAACCCTATCATGTTGGCGGAGCCTTTCATCCCGTGTGCACGGCGAAACACGTCGAACAGTGCCTCGCTATCGGCAGGGTTCTTCTCCAGCGTCATCAAGCCGTCGCTTATTCCCGTTATGTTATCCCGTGCGCTGGAAATGTAGTCGTCCAACAACTCCATCATGTCGAACTCTTCCTCCTCCTCTGCGGGAGGCTCTTCCGCCACAACGACAACGGGCGGCGGTGGTGGAGGCGGCACTGATGCGGCTTTCACAACAGGACGCGGCGGCGGTGGAGGCGGTACTAATGCGGCTTTCACAACAGGGCGTGGCGGCGGCGGGGGCGGAGCCTTAGGCTCCACGTCAAAGGTTATTTCATCTGAATCGAAATCAATGACTATTTCGTCCGAACCTGCGGCAACAGGGGGCGTAGCAGAAATTGCGTCAAAAGTTATTTCATCAGAACCGAAATCAATAACTATTTCATCCGAAGCAACGGGCGGCGGCGGAGCGGAGGTAGCCTTCGCAACAGGCGGAGGAGATGGCGGCAACGGTTCCATATCAAAAACGGAATCCGGATCGTCTGGCGATGCCAGCTTCAAGTCGGGGATGTCCGAGAGATTCGTGGCGGGAGGCGAAAAAGAAACCAGTGGAGACTTATCTTCCGTCTCCAAGTCTAACGTAAGCTCTTCGGAAATGGCGGGGGGCGCAACCTGTGGCGGCGTTGCGCCAACCTCCGCGCCCTCATCCAGCTTAAGCGGCCCCATAAGGTTGCCGCTGATATCGGCCAACAGGTCATCCACAGTTGCCGGTGGCCTCGCAGCCGCCATCCTCTCCGATATGGACGGGGCGGACGACTGGTACGCCGAGTCAATATCGGAGATAAGGTTGTCCAGAAAAACATCTTCCATGGACGGTGGGGAAGCCGGTCTTGCTACGGGTTCCGGCGCCGCCAATTCCACCGCGCCGGGCGAGAAATCGAAGTACTCCATGAGGGCAACTACCGGCTCCACCTCTACGGTAAAATCCGGGTCACGCTGTTTCCCCGCCAACAGTTCGTTTACGGATTCCACGGCGGACAACGCAACCTGCACCGCCTTTTGCGAAACGGGGCTACTCCCATGGGAAAAGTTTTTCAGGAACCCCTCAAGTACGAGGGTTATTTCACCTATGTCGAGGCAACCGGCCTTGCTGGCGGAATCCTGCACGCCACGGACGCGGCGACACAGGTCGAGCAAGATATTCTTGTCGGCAGGTTTTTTCCCCAGCGCCGCCAAGCCATCGGCAATACCCTTTATATCTGCCTGGGCTTCCGTCAGGTATTTGCCCAGCGGTTCCTGCATGCCGATCTCCTAATCATCGAATATCCATATCCCGCACGGCCTTTCGGCCCACCACTCACTTTTTCTCCTTATCCTTCATCATGCCCATAAGCATCGCCTTTCTCTTCTGGAAATCGCTCGCCGCCGTACCGCCACCGATTGGAGCGGGCCGAGACGGAGCCGTTGCCTCGCCCTCCAGCACAATCTCATCGCTGATAATCTCCCCTTCCGCCGGATGCTCCTGCGGGGCGGCCTTGGCGGCCTGCCGCGCCGCCTTGGGCTGCTTGGCATTGGCGGGCGAGCCGGGTGCCGCGCTAAGTTTAAAGCGCGAGACTTCAGCCTCCATCGTTTGGAAAAGTTTTTTAATCCTTTCAGCCTCACTGGCCGAGTTCTGCGCCGAGCGTGAAAATTCGTTCGCCTTTACCGATATCCCCTGCATCTGCACCAACACATCGCGGTTTTTGTCGCTTTGGTCCTTGGAAATCTGCGATATCTGCTGCGCGGCGGTAGCGGTCTTATTGGCGGCATCCAATACCCTCTCCAATGCCTCGTCCATCTTTGTCATTATTATCACGCCGCCAGCCGCAGACTTCGATGTCTTTGCGATGGTGGAAAGCAGTATGTTGGAAAAATTCTGTATCTCTTCGTTGATTTCCCTTATGGTCGATGTGGACTGAACCACGTTCTCCGCCAGTTTTGCGATTTCCGAGGCCACCACGGTAAACCCCTTGCCCATCTCACCGGCCTTCGATGCCTCTATGGACGCATTGACGGAAAGTATTTTCGTTTCCAGCGCGATGTCGTTGATTATTTCCAACACCTTCCCTATCTGCTGGGTTTTTTCCTTCAACTCCTCGGCTTTTACG
>JAHFEI010000233.1 GCA_023248615.1 Nitrospinales bacterium
CTCCTATTTCATTTTTGTGCTTCTTGACATGGTTCTCTATCTCTTTTTTATCCTTCCATTGAAAATGTTCCATCAGTTCACTGGCTTCAAGCACGAGCGAAAGCGCAACATCTTTAGGATTATGAAATTGTTTCCAATCACGAGCATCGCGGAAGGCTATTATTCTTTTTGTTATTTCGTTGATTTTATCTTTCCCTGATGGCACTTTTCCCCCCAATTCTTCGAGTCGAACCCTTTTTTAACGGCTCTTCAGGTTATCAAGGCAGTTCATCGTTTTAAAGCTCCTTCCCAGTTTTTCGAACGGCTCCAGCTTATGTAGCGTCAGCGTTTTCTCAAGCCCTTTAACCTTGGAAGCAATTCTCATTATGCCAACTTAAGAACTTTATGCTTGGGCGAGATGAAGGGTTGTCCGGTAAATTTGCAAGGGGTTTTCCATGAAGGCGATAATAAACCTTTCCATTAAACCATTCTTCTCTAATTCGCGGGCTCACTTCAACATTTAATGTTGGTGTGACAGTAATAAGGCCGGTATCGAAAAGCTTATGAAAATCTGACCGCAGAAGCATTCCGTTTGAAACTTCATGCGGACCATTTTCTGAATATGGAAGGATATGCACCGCCTCAAGAACGGGAAGGGTGCTCTCTCCTGTAATTGCGCAACGTCGTTTATAGGCATCAGTAACCACAACTCTAAATCCACCTTGCCCAAGACGAGGAGGTATTAAAGTTGGCTTTCCATACCTTGCAGTGGGTTCCTGAACCATGAATGGTGAATCATGGACAAGAATATCCGTCATTCTTTCCTGTATCGAGCCCCACAGGCTTAAGCCATCTAGCTTGTCCGTATCATAATACTTTCCCTGAACGATGTTTCCAGACCAACCAACAGGAGCGGCTATCCAACTTTCCTTCGGCCAGAAAAAGGGAGCTGTAAGAACAGTACATCCAATTTCTGGGTCTTTGGCATCTGGATTTGGATTAAGTCGCCTAATCATCTTCTGAAATTCCGTTAGGGAAGAAGCACCATTTTTAATTCCAAAAACCTCCCACGCCAGCGATAACGGAAGTGTGGTGAATTTTACGAAAGTGCCTCCACCTGCTACATGATTGAAGGGGCGCTTAAGTTTGAACATAAATGGTGCGCCAGGCTCCAGCCCTTTAAAAGGAGCCTTGCCACTAGGCTGCCAGAAGTTAACCTCGTCTACTCCGGCATTGCTGAGGAAATCGAACCAGCCATTGTCCGTTACTCCAAGCCAAAATTTCATAGCAACATAATCCCGCGCCCGCCCCGCTTTTGTAGACTCCCAGTTAGGCTGCATTGATCCCGTTCGTAGTCGGTAGGGCTTATATACCCCAGCGCCGAATGCAACTATTTCTGATTATAGGACACTTCCATATATTCGAATATCTCATGTTTTGCCTCATTATATCCTTCGTGCCACGGGCTCCGCTCTTTCGCCCTTTAGGGTCGCGGGGGGCGGGTCTTGCATCCAAGCATTTTTAGGGGCATCCAGCTTTTTCATGTGGAGACGTTTATTGAATCTCGGAATTCGGGTACAATAAAAAGCGGAATTGATAACGAGGCTATTACAAAGGACTTGCGACATATTTAAAAGGCGGAATGAGTGTTTGTTTTTTCGGTTGAGAAATGAGGTTTACCCAATATTTCTTATTCGTCAGGCAAAGGGCCGACCGTGCAAAAATAAAAATGGAATGGATTGAAGATGCCATCAGAGAGCCTGAGCACATGGTAGTGCAGTCCGACGGAAGGATAAGAAAATGGAAGTGGATAGAAGAGGAAAACAAGGCTCTGCGGGTTGTATTGCTCCCCGATGGGCAGACAATTCACAATGCGTTTTTCGACAGGACTTTTAAGAGAGGTGTAACATGAAAGTCAAATATTTTTCCGATACGGACACCGCGTTGGTCGAGTTTTCCAACCGTGAGGTTGTCGAAACAAAAGAAATCAATGAAAACATCTATCTCGATTTGGATGCTTCGGGAAACCTTGTGGCCATGACCATTGAACGTGCTCACGAACAAGCGAGCCTTCCATACATTTCTTTTGAGCAGATTGAAGCGAAAGAGCCGGGGTCCGCCTTGAAATGAACGCGGGGCCTGGTCATGCTTTGGAGCATTTGGCGGGACATAAGATAAAGAGAGCTTTGATAATGTTTCTGGGTCCCGCACCCTTGCAGGGTATTTCCGCGGCGGTTCGTACGCGGCTGGCTCCATTGCATTTCGCCGCCGCATAATTTTCCGCCGCTCCATGGTCACCCCGTGCCGCGACACGGGGCCGGGAGGGCATCGTGATGCTTCACCCCATTTCTCCGCGCAAGAATCAAGCGCTGTTGGACAAATTGGAAGTAATGGCGCAGCTGGAAAAAATGGCGGCGGTGGAAGGTTTGGCGCATCTGGCGTTTTTGTTGCCAAAGATGCGTTTGGCGCGGGAAATTACCCCGAAACCGGGAATTCCGTAACAATTTGGAGCGGATTAACGGGCCGCGCCAGCCACCGGAATCACCGTCACTGCCGTCTTCTTTGCGGCGGAGCGCGGCATGTAGCATGAAGGCGAAAACCGGTGCGATGATGAAGCTTTAGCTTTTGGCTTGCCGGTTGGGCAAGGCGATAAAGCCGAACAGAGGCGGCAAAAAACGTAACCATTTTTTACCAAGATTTTGGATAGTATTATTCCGGCAAACTGTTCCATAATGAGACATTATTTTCATTGCCCCCCGGCTTGGAAATCGGCTACCATGCCATGTTGGGTTGGGTGGTTTGACCATTTAGATAGCGGCAAAACGGGCATGGAGGTGCATTTGGCGAGCGTCGACGCAGGGCGGAAAGTTTCCCTCCTGCTTATGGAAGACGAGGAAGATGTGGTGATGATACTCCACTTCTTCCTGGAGCGGGAAGGGTTTGCGGTCACGGTTGCGCGGGATGGCCGCGAAGCGGAAAAAATGATCCGCGAGGCGGCCCCGCCGGAAATCGTGATAATGGACGTCATGCTGCCGTATGTGGACGGATTCCAGTTAATCGCCCAGCTGCGCGGGGCGGTCGGCTGGCGGGACGTTCCCGTGCTGATGCTCACCGCCAAGTCCGAAGAGCGCGACATTGTGCGCGGCCTGAACGCCGGCGCCAACGATTATCTGGCAAAGCCGTTCAAGACAAAGGAACTTTTGGCCAGAATCAGGCGGCTCTTAAAATAACAGACGGATGAAAAGGTTAAAGTGGGTGGCCTCCGCAATCGCGGCGGCGGCGTTATTTTTCAAATCCCCCGCCTATGCGGAAGAAAACCTGGCGGCTCAAACGCAAGCGGAGGCGGGCTATTCGCGCGAGTGGCTGGGCAACGGCTACGCCGATTGGCAGTCCGTGTATGCGCGGCTTGAGCACACCTCCCCGGACAGTTTGACCATCTACGGCGGCTGGCGCCAGACCGAGCGGTTCGCGTTAAAAGACGACGCGGCGCTGGCGGGGATCGCCCTTCCGCTTTCCGAGGTTTTTTCCGTCACTGTCGAGGGGGAAACATGCGGAACCCACCACGTATTGCCGGTGTGGACCGCGTTTCTTGAACTTCAGGGCAAAATCGGCGGCGGTTGGATGCTTGCGGCGGGCGCGCGGCAGACGGAATACGCCAATTCCCGCCTGACGGTCGGCAACCTCCGGCTGGAGCGTTATGTGGAAAATTTCCGCGCGGCCTACACATACTATCCCGTCAGCTCCGACACGGGCGGCTTTGTTGACAGCCATGCATTTCAGGTTGATTACTATTACGGCGTCCGGGATTACGTTCGGGCCGGGTATTCAACCGGCAAGGAGATCGAGGGGGCCGGCCCGCTGGGCCTGCTGACATCGGATATCGAGGAATACAC
>JAHFEI010000234.1 GCA_023248615.1 Nitrospinales bacterium
CCCAAAAATTGGACTAATTTCTACCTGCACCATTCTGTACCTCCATGAATATCCATACGGCAATATGAATTCAAGGAGTTTAGCAGAATGGTGCTACTTCAATTTCGGAATCGAGGATTAACGGGAAAATGGTGGGCCCACCAGGACTCGAACCTGGGACATACCGGTTATGAGCCGGTGGCTCTAACCAACTGAGCTATAGGCCCCCACGAACTTCAGCTTTCTATGAAACTCCGCAGGCGCTTGCTCCGGCTAGGATGCCTGAGTTTTCTGAGGGCTTTTGCCTCTATCTGGCGTATCCTCTCGCGGGTGACCTCGAAATCCTGGCCAACCTCTTCAAGCGTGTGCTCGGAATCCAGCCCGATTCCGAAGCGTTTGCGGAGCACCATCTCCTCGCGCGGGGCGAGGGTCTGGAGAACCTTTGCGGTCTGTTCCTTCAGGTTCATTTTTATCACGGATTCCACCGGGGAAATCATCTTTTTGTCTTCGATGAAATCTCCAAGATGCGAATCCTCTTCCTCGCCTATCGGCGTTTCCAGCGAAATCGGCTCCTCCGCTATCTTAAGCACCTTGCGCACCTTCTCCACCGGCATGCCCATCTTGTAGGCAATCTCTTCCGGCTTCGGCTCGCGCCCCAGCTCCTGTACCAGATGGCGCGAAGTGCGGATAAGCTTATTGATGGTCTCAATCATATGCACCGGTATGCGGATAGTGCGCGCCTGGTCTGCTATGGCGCGGGTTATCGCCTGCCGTATCCACCATGTCGCGTAGGTGGAGAACTTGTAACCACGGCGATATTCAAATTTGTCCACCGCCTTCATTAGGCCTATGTTCCCTTCCTGGATGAGGTCCAGGAATTGCAATCCGCGGTTTGTGTACTTCTTGGCTATGGATACGACCAGCCGGAGGTTGGCCTCGGCAAGTTCCTTCTTGGCCTGCCTGTCTTCCAACCTACCGATGTCGATTCTTCTTTTGATTGCCGCCAGCGTAGACGCATGCATGCCTACCTCTTTTTCGACGGCGCGCACTTTCGGCTTAAGCGCATCTATCTTTTTCCTGACCTCGACCTTGTTTACCGGCTTGTGGTGTACCACCGACGCGGCCTTAGCCCCCATTTTGCCAGTCGGCTTCGCTACTTTCTTTGCCGGAGGCTCAAGCTGTACCTCAAGCTTGTGTATCTCGTGCGTCATCACCAGGCACTGCTTGTTATAGCGGCCTATGGTATCGATAATGGAGTCCAACTGCGCCTGGTTAAGGTTAACATCCAGCACACGTTTACGCAGGACTTCCAGGGCCTTCCGGCTCTTTTCTTCCAGCTTCTTTCTCTCCGCCGGTTTCAGCTTTTTCGACGCCAGCTTTACCGATACTGCATCCCATTCTTTGAACGACTCTTCCACCTTGCCTATGGCGCGGGTGACTCTCTTTGTTTCCGCTATTATCTTGCTGGTGGGGGTTTCCTCTACATCGCCCCAATTCACCAAGGCCTGCACGGGAATTTTCTCGGTCTTCAAGTCCTCCAGCCGGCTCAGCATTTCCTTTATCGTCACCGGGCATGTCACCATGGCGTCTATCACGCTGTTCTGGGCGGATTCGATCCGCTTGGCAATCGCCACTTCGCCTTCGCGCGTGAGGAGCGGGATACTGCCCATTTCCTTCAGGTACATCCTTACGGGGTCCTCGGAAGAGAGCGAGGGCGCGTCTTCCACTTCCTCCGCACCAGCGCCGCCAGCGGCCGCCTTGTGGGCGCGTGTGGACTTCTTTTCTTCATCCGATTTTACCGATATCTTGTTTTCTTCAAGCAGGAACTGCATTATCCGTTCGCGCTGTTCGCCGGAAAAATAGGTCTGCGGCAAAACGGTGTTGAATTCCTTCTGGGTTACAAACCCTTTATCCTTGCCGGACACAAGCAGTTGCTTTACTTCTGGAAGGTTACGGAGCTTTTTAATGCTCATAGCGGTTTGTGACCTCTTAATAATCGGTTTAAGGTTTACTTATCCCTGGCAAATACAAGAGGGATAGAGTAGCACACAACTAAAGTTTTCTCAAATTCTCTTGTTGATGCAAATATTCCTCCCTCTGGCCCTTCTCGGCGGCGGTTTTTGCCATCTCCAAAGCGGCTGGCCGGGTGCGGCCCCTCAGGCTTGTCAGAAAATCGTCAACCAGCTTTTCCCTGCTTTCCTCTTCGTACACGCCGCTCTCCATAACCAGTGACCGCATGATAGGCCCCAGCTCCGCATCCTCCATGCTATCCATAAGCCCATTCGTATCGCACGGCCCCTCCGCCAGTTTTTGGCGTACATGCTCCAGCATCTTCCCGTATGCCTGCGTCTGAAAATCGGCGGACGTAAGCCCTGCCAGCTTGTTTTCCAGCGTTTCGGGATGGTCAAGGATTATCCTCATAATCCACTTTTCCGATGGCGACGACGGCTTTATCTTCTTGGGAGCCTTCGGTTGGGGCGCACCGGCCTGCCGGACTGTTTTTTGTTCCTCGTCTGCGTAACGCGGGGAGGTGGAGCGCAGGCGCGCCTCTATCTTGCCGGACGGGATGGAAGTCTTTTGCGCGAGCGCTTCCACATAGCTGGATCGCTCTATAGGGTCGTGTATCTTTGCCAATTCCGGCAACATGGAGCGCGCGGCATCCGCCCTCCCTTCCGCCGTCTCCATGTCATGCTTGCGGCACGCCTGCTCTATCAGGTAACTCATGTAAGGCCTCGCCTCCTTTACTATCTCCATAAATGCGGCGGCTCCGCCGGTTTTTATCAATTCATCCGGGTCTACGCCCGGCGGAAGCATCGCCACGCTGGGACGTATCCCCTGGCCAGCCGCTATTTCCGTGGCACGGGCAGCCGCTCTGCGTCCCGCCTCGTCGCCATCGAATATCATCACGATATTCGGGGTGTACCGCTTTAGCGTCTTGCATTGGCTTTCGGTAAACGCCGTGCCGCTGGAAGCCACGGCATTCTCTATCCCCGCCTGGTGCAACGCAATAAGGTCCATATACCCTTCCACTATCATGACGCTGTTGCCGCTCCTTATCTTTGCCGCCGCCCAGTTCAGCCCGTATAAAACCCGCCCCTTTGCATACACCAGGGTTTCCGGGGAATTAAGGTATTTAGGCCCACTGTCGTCTGCCGCCATAGTGCGCCCGCCAAAGGCAATCACCCGCGAATGCTCATCAAAAATCGGGAAAATCAGTCGGTTGCGGAAGCGGTCGATAAGGTTCCCGCTGGAGCTTTTTTTCACCAGCCCGGCCTTTTCAACCTCGTCCGGACTGAACTTGCGTGAAACAAGATGCTTTAGGCACGCGTCCCAGGAATCGGGCGCATAACCTATCCTGAACTTTTCGACCGTTCCGGGCGAGAGCCTGCGTTTTTCAACATATGCCGCCACAGGTGCGGGAGCGCTTTTCATCTGCGTACGGTAAAAATCGGTTGCCGCCATATTTATCTCATACAGCCGCGAATATTCGGGCGAATCCCCCTTGCGTTGCGGTAGGGTAATCCCGCCACGGGTCGCCAAAAGCTGTAGGGCATCGGCAAACTGCATATTTTCGTACTTCATCACAAAAGAGATGGCATTCCCCCCCTCGCCACACCCGAAGCAGTGGTAGAACTGCTTCGTGGGGCTTACGCTGAAGGAGGGACTCTTCTCGGTATGGAAGGGACACAATGCGCTATAGTTGGAACCGCTTTTTTTTAAAGGGATGTACGAGGATATCAAATCGACGATGTCCACCGACTCCCGGACACGCTCGATTACTTCACGGGGATAAAGACCAGACATAATCACCCACTAATACAGAACCAACCGACAGGCCCAAGCTTTCGAGCCGAAGGGCAAAACGCCACAGGATG
>JAHFEI010000235.1 GCA_023248615.1 Nitrospinales bacterium
GTCCGGCAGATGTCCACAAAAACGTTCGGCGGACGGTACTGCAACCTGCAAAGGTCGGCGCATTTATTTTCGTGCAGTTACGGCGTGTTGCAACCAACGCTGAAAAGCGGCGAACATGCCTACCATATCAGGCCGCCTGTGCCGGAGATATTCGATCCCGCTACCGGTCTACAGCTTGATACGCTACCTGTGGGACTTATCCGTAGCGGCGAGATATCGCCGGAATTTGTGCTTCACCTGTGGAACGACAAATCCGGCTCCGGCGATACGCTGAAAATGGAGAACGTGCGTATCACCCTGTCGCTGGTAGCCGACGGAATGTTTACAGGCGGAAGCAACCCGGATGGGCAAGAATGCCTGGACAGCAGGTGGTTCGAAATAAAAAGCAACGGCGTAAGCAGCGCGGGAATTGCCGATGATTTACAAACGGCGTTCACGCCGGTAGGCGGCAATCCGGCCACAGCCGGGCTTGCGCTGAAAGCCATCCCAAGCGCAACGGCGAGGCAACTGCACTGCCGAGTAAACCTGCCCGCACAAGTATCAACCGCATATGCGTCCAACCCCAGGCTGTACCTGGCTTTTCGCGCGGCGCCTGCTGTGGGGTTTGGCGAAAACCACGGAACCTATTTTGGAGGCTGAACAATGACTATAGAAACAACGTTGCCGCACGGGCTGAAAACAAGCGCCTTCGGTAGCCAGTACAAAACGGAATACGACGGCAACCTGGCATTGCTTGATCCGGACAGGATAACGTCCGGGCTTTTTGCCAACCGCCCGGCGCCGGGAACGGCAAAGCGTTTCTACTACGCCACGGACAACGGCAATCTCTACTACGATAGCGGCACGGCATGGGTACAACAAACCTTAACGGCGGGAGCGCATGCGGCAACACACGCAAGTGGCGGCGCGGATGCAATCACGCTTGCCGAATCGCAAGTAACGGGACTCGTTGCAGACCTCGCCGGAAAAGAACCGGCCAACGCCAATATCCAAACGCACATTGCGGCCTCCGCGCCACACACAGGGCATGAAGTTGCGGCAAACAAGGGCGCGGCCAACGGGTACGCCGCGCTAGGCGCTGGAGGCCGCGTCCCTATCGCGCAACTGGCATCGGGAACGCCAGATGGCACAAAATTTATAAGGGATGACGGCACATTGCAAGTCCCGCCCGGAAGTAGCGGAGGCGCGGTATCTTCTGTGTTTGGGCGTACTGGCGCGGTAGTAAAATCTGGCAGTGATTATGCCGTAGCGGATATCACGGGTGCAGAAGCTACGGCAAACAAAGACGCGACTGGCGGATATGCTGGTCTTACCCTGTTCAAAATAAATTTCAAGAACGCGGCAAACACGTTTACCAATTTCTTTGCAAACGCCACAACGGCGGCACGGACGTACACCTTCCAAGACCGAAGCGGAACGATAGCAGACGATACCGACTTGGCGTTAAAAGCCCCGCTGGTATCTCCTGCTCTGGTTACGCCTACCATTACCGGCGTAACCGATGGTTCTAGCGCGACGGCAGGCAAGGTTGGGGAATACATTTCATCGGCGGTGCAAGGTATAACTATAGGGAATTCCTATGTCGCAGTAACCAGCATTTCATTAACTGCGGGAGATTGGGATATTTCAGCCCAAATTGGCAATTACGGTGCTGGTGGGAATGCATGGTATCAGGCGTTAATTGGGACAACATCCGCGTCTTCAGCTGGCGCTACGCGAGGGCTGGACTATTTTTTTGGATTGCTAGGAGCTGGCGGTGCGGCGGGATATGGCGCGTCTATCTTTTTACGCAAGAGAGTCACGATAAGTTCCACCACGGCTTATTATCTTAACGCCGCCGCCTCGACAACCAACGATACATTTGACGGCTTTATATCCGCAAGGAGAGTAAGATGATTTACATACAAAGGTCTGATGGCACAAAAGCATCCTACGAAGGGATGGATGAAGCGGGAATTATGTCGGCACTATCCAGTATGGGGCATACCGGCGTAGTGATAGACAAGGCCACATATGACACCCCTCCTGCCAGGACACCGGCGCAAATAGACGCGGCAAAGTTACGGGCAATCCGGGCGGAACGTGACCGCAGGATAGCGGCTACCGACTACATGGCAATGCCGGACTATCCGAATAAACCGGTGGGGTTGGATGCGTACCGCCAATCGTTGCGTGACTTCACAAATCAATATAAGGCAAACCCGGCTTTGCTTGCGGGGTTGGATGTGAGTACGCTGGCATGGCCACCAACGCCAGCATAGTCGGCGGCACCCCCCTGGGGAGTGGATAGCAGGCCCAAGGCACGGCAAGGACGTCTTAAGGAAGTGGCGGTTACTCCAGCATTTCCTTAAGGCGTTGGAGGAAGTTCATGGACTCCAGCGGCGTCATGCCGTCCAAATCCGCGTCTTTCAGGCTATCCAGCGCCGGGTGCCGCCGCGCATCGAACAGCGATACCTGTGGTTGCTCCTTCTCGTCTTGCTGCGCCTTCAGCACCGGCTTTCCATCCGCGCCGAATTCCATTTTCTCCAGCTGGCGTAAAACAGCGCGTGCCCGTTTCAGCACGTCTTTCGGCAGGCCAGCCAGCCTCGCCACCTGTATGCCATAGCTTTTATCCGCCGGACCGGGGTCTACTTTGCGCAAAAAAATAAGGTGCTCCCGGTATTCCTTCACCGCGACGTTATAGTTGGCAACCCCCGGCTCGGTAAACGCCAAGTCGGTAAGCTCGTGGTAGTGCGTGGCAAAAATCGTGCGTGCCTTCAGCCGCGCCAGGAATTCCGCCACGGCCCACGCTATCGATATGCCATCGAACGTGCTGGTGCCGCGCCCTATCTCGTCAAGGATAACCAGCGAGCTTCCGGTTGCATTGTTTAAAATATTTGCCGTTTCCACCATCTCCACCATAAACGTGGAAAGCCCTTTTTGTAGCCTGTCTTGCGCACCTACGCGGGTGAATATCCTGTCCGCCACCCCAATCTTCGCGCTCTTGGCGGCTATGTAACTTCCCGCCTGCGCCATCAAAACCGCCAATGCCACTTGCCGCAGGTAGGTGGATTTTCCCGCCATGTTCGGTCCGGTTATCACCATCAGGCGCGGCATGCCTGCACCCATCGCCATGTCGTTCGGCACAAAATTCTCCCGCGTCATAAGCCGCTCTATCACCGGGTGGCGCGATTCCTCCAGCGCCAGCGTTTCCCCGCCGTCAACTTCGGGCGCACAATAGTTGTAAACCCTTGCGGCCTCCGCCAACGAAGACGCCACATCAAGTTGCGCCACCAGCCCGGCGGCAACGCGCACCCGCTTCAGGTAGGCTATCGTTTTTGTGCGTAGCCCCTCGATGAGCGCATTCTCCAATACCCGTGCGCGATCCTCGCACGAAAGGAGCTTGTCCTCTATCTCTTTCAGCTCCGGCGAGATGTAGCGTTCGCAATTTGCAAGCGACTGTTTGCGGATATAGCCTGCCGGGACTTTTGGGGCGTGTTTGTTGGTCACTTCCATGTAGTAGCCGTAAATCCTGTTGTACCCGATTTTCAGCGATGCGATGCCTGTGGCGTTGCGCTCGCGCTCTTCCATGCTACGGATGGCGCTGGCGGAATTTTCACGGAATGCGCGTATCTCGTCCAGTTCCGCGTTGTAGCCGTCGCGGATGAAACCCATATCCTTAAACGTGGCCGGGTGGCCGGGGTTCACCGCTTTGCCCAGCAACGCGGCAAGTTCCGCCACGTTGTCCCAGCCATCCAGGATGCGGTGCAACGCCTCCCCTTCCAGCCGCTTTGATTCCGCCAAAAGTTCCGGCAGTTTTTTCAGCGAGCGCAGGAGGGAGGAAAAATCGCGCGGCGTAAAGTTTTTCCCGGCG
>JAHFEI010000236.1 GCA_023248615.1 Nitrospinales bacterium
AAGAGGCGCTGCTCTTTTCCGAAGCGCCGTTCGATCCGCATACGCCGCTTGAAGAAGTGAAGTGGACGGACATCCCGATGGGAGAGGGAAAGATAAAGGATTTTAGATGCGAGTACCTCTACCGCGAAGGGACGGGGGGCGACCTGAAAGATGTCTGGCGCGAAAAGAGCGTGGACGAAAAAGAGCTGGATAAAATACCGCTGGCGGCGCGGCTTTCGCTGGTGACGGAAGAAAGCGGCGATCCGTTCGTCTGGCCGCCGCTCACCGTTTGGATAGAGCCGGGCAACACCGTGGCCCCGGAGGAGAAGAAGTGAAGCGGATATTGGGCGAACGGGGTATCGCGTTGCTGCTGGTGATATGGCTGCTGGTGATACTGGCGGCGCTGGCGGCCGACATGGCGTTGAGCGCGCGCGGCGATATCGGGGCGGTGCGCAACTTCAAGGAGGGGCGCGAGGCGTATTACCTCGCCCGCGCCGGGGCGCAGATGGCCTTTGCGGAATTGCTGGAGGATTTCAATTATGTGTACGCCAAGGATGGGCAGGATATTTTGGCCCGCGCGGGCGACGACCTGAAAGAGCCGGAGTTTTTGCCGCGCCATGTGAAGTCCGGCGGCGGGCTGGCAAGCTACGTCATCACCGATGAGAACGCGAAGTTGAACCTCAACGCGCTGGCGCGGGACGAAGGGGGGTTGCGCCGTCTTTTCATCACGCTGTTCCCGGATGGGGTGGAAGGGGCGGATACCGCCATCGACAGCATCCTCGATTGGGCCGACGCCGACGAATACCACCGCCCCAACGGCGCCGAGAGCGATTACTATCAATCTCTGAAGCCGCCGTATAAAGCAAAGAACGGCGATTTCGACAGCGTGGCGGAACTGCGGCGCGTCAAGGGGGTTTCACCCAAGATATTCTCCGCGCTGGAAAAAGTGCTCACCGTTCATGCCGCCGGGGCGCTGAACCCGAACACCGCATCGCAAGAGGCGTTGCTGGCATCCGGCATGCCGCAGGACAAGGTGAGCGCCATCATGGACATGCGCCTCCACAATGCCGTGCCCGATCCCAACGGCAAGTCGGATACCTTTGTGATAGTCGCCACTGGCCGCTTTGAAGGGAGCGCGCTTTCCCGCTCGGTGCGGGTGGTGGTGCGCAAGACCGGCCCCCGCCGCCTCACCGTCCTTGACTGGACCGACGATTACTACGAACCCCCCGCCCCCAAAAAATCGACGATTATTTCCCAGGTGTCTCCGAGATCCTGATTATGATAAAATTATGCAATAAAGTTGACCTTCCTGGCCGTCTCGGAGAGAATTGCGCTAATAATGAAATGGAAATAGAAGCCGATTTAGAGGTGCTGGATAAATAAAATGGAAGTTACCCAATTCACTTTCAAAGTTGTCCTTGTTTTTATCCCGGGGATTATCGCGCATGCGTTAATTGATAAGCTTACCACTCATAAAGAATATAAGGTTCACCAAATTGTTATCAATTCACTGATTTATGGCTTTGCCAGCTACTTTGGTTATTACTTAGTAACGTTACTTCCATGTCCTATTTTCCATAGCCTTCCCTTTTCACTTCCCCAAAACACTCAGGACAACTTCAGTAAGATTGATTTTACTGAAATCGGGTTTGCCTCGCTTTCTGGTGTTATTGTCGGATTAATTTTTAGTCTTGCTTTAAACAGGAAGTGGATTCACTTTTTTGCACAAAAAGCAGGGATTACTAAGAAGTTCGGTGATGTCGATGTGTGGGGCTACATCATGAATGCTGAGCTTCCAGAGTGGGTTATAATCAGAGACATTAAGAATGATCTTATGTATGAAGGTTGGATTCAAGCCTTTTCAGATGGAAATGAACGAGATGAGCTTTTTCTTCGTGATGTTAAGGTGTTTCGTAACTCCACGGGGGAAGAATTGTATGCTATGTCTGGTATATACATAGCCAAAAAGAGAGAAGACCTGATTGTAGAATTTCGTTCTTTAGTGTAAAGCGTTTGAGTTAACGTTAAGTGGTAATTTGGAGGAAAATATGAGTAGACCAAAACCTATAAATGAAGGAACAGTTATTAAGGGAGGGGTTAATCCAACCCCAACTTCTGAGCGCCCTTCCCAAAATCCTCCAGCGCAGCGACCTGCCTCTTCACCTCCATCTGGTCATCCTCATCAAGGGGAACGGCCAAGATAGTTTATAGGTGCAGATTGCGCGGCAGATCTTTCACAGCGAGGATGCTATAGATCACATTATGTTTTGAAAGATTTTTTGGAGCAAGCCCCGCGGGTCTTGCTTTGTAGCCATTTCTATAAAGCGATAAAGCAAGACCCCAACTGTTCCACAGCGTCCGGCTAAAGGATCGGGGCGTCCTTGTTCTCTTTCTTGCCGGTGGCGTATTTTTTGAAGGATTCTTTTCCTTCCTCATGCCACCAGGCATCGTAGTGTTTCCAGTCCCCGCATTCGCCGGTGTCCTTCTTGGTCCATCCGCACCATCCGCCGTGGCGGTGTCCGTGATGGCCGCGCCGATGTCCACACGAGCCGAACAGCAGCCGCGCCAGGATCAGCAACCCCAGCGCCTGCAAATAGGAGATCGTTCCCACCGCGAAAATGGTCGGGATAAGGCCGTTCCAGAGCAGTTGCACCACAAGCCCGACAACCAGAACCAGCGCTATGGCAAACAGGGCGCAGCCAAAGCAGCGGCAGTAGCAGTATCGGTAGGTGCATTCTTTTTCGTCGGTTTTGCATCTTTCAAACATGGCTTTTTCCTTTCCGTTATCGGTTAACAAAAAACGGATAAGCGATACTCGCTCATAACCATATTGTACGTCCGATTTGAAAAGCGGGGGCTTTTTCGGAGTTTTTCTTGAGGAGGCTGCCAGAGGGGAAAAAAATGGGGTGGACAGTGGGAGGTGCCCACCCCTAACCGGAGAGGAGGAAATAGTAGGTATTTCCACCTGCAATAGATACAAAGCAATCCCTGTGCCGTTAATGGGTCTTTAATTATCAACGGCATATAAAAGCTATCTCATCCCTGTTTGTATACAAAAGTATCAGTCACTATGTAAGGAATTGTAAATTTTCAAGGCAGGTCCGCATATTATTGAAAAGCGGATACCCCGCAAAAAAAGCTATGAGGCGGCGCGGGGATGCAATAAAATAGACCTCTATGGAAATACATATCAATCCGAAGCTGACCATCTCGTCGGACAAGTGGCGCGTTGCGCGCTCGAACGTCGCGTTCACCTTTCCCGTCCGCCTTCTCCTCCTAAGCCTTTAATCCCTCGCGGCTTAAAGCGCTACTTTTTCGCCAATTATGGCGACAATCGTTTAATATAGGCAGGATAAAGGATTAAAACATGGCCAATATAACCATTTTCGATACCACGCTGCGCGACGGCGAACAGTCGCCCGGCTTTTCCATGAACATCGATGAAAAACTGCAAATGGCCCGCCAACTGGCGGCGCTGAACGTTGACGTGATAGAGGCCGGTTTCCCCGTCACCAGCGAGGGGGATTTCGCGGCGGTGAACCTGATAGCCAAAAAGGCTCCGGGGCCGGTCATCTGCGGCCTGGCCCGGATGGTGGAAAAGGACATCACGGCGGCGGGCTTGGCCCTGAAGCCGGCCAAGCGGCGGCGCATCCACGTTTTCATCAGCACCTCCGAGATCCACATGAAGCACAAGCTGAAGAAAACGCGCCCCGAGGTGATCGCCATGACCAAGGCCGGCATCGCGATGGCCCGCAAATACACCAAGGATATCGAATTCTCGTGCGAGGATGCCACCCGCAGCGACCCTACCTTCCTGTACGAGATCATTGAAGCGGCGATAAAGGCCGGCGCCACCACCGTGAGCATA
>JAHFEI010000237.1 GCA_023248615.1 Nitrospinales bacterium
CATTTCAGCGGTACGCAAAAATCCGAGGTGGAACATACCTGAGACCACATCGGGCTGTCTTCCGGCAGTTCGGACAGCTCCGCCCTGTCCCCCGTGACCGTTCTTTGCGCCCACTCAAAAATAATGTCCATATGCTTCGCCTCCCGCCCGTTCCTGATTAGCGGCATCTGAGTAAATTTTTTCAGCCTTTGCGAGCAAAGATAATTGGAGCGGCCCTTGAGCATAACGGCGGAGAAATCCCTCCCAAGATATTTTCGGAGGAGCGGGATATCGCGAAAATAAATCTGTTCCTGCAGGTTCCGGGTGCCAGTGGAAATTACGACCTGCAGGCCGGAAAGGATAGCCGGAACCAGGTAGGCCATCGTCTTGCCAGTGCCGGTACCCGCCTCCACTACCAACTTGCCGCCGGACGAAAATGCCTTGGCCACCGCGCGAGCCATCTCGGCCTGCTCGGGGCGGTACTCATAATCATCCAGATGGCCGGATAAAAGCCCACCGGGTGAAAAAATACCCTCTATCCCCGGCACCTCTTCCACGTCGGTTTTTACGGCAGGGGGATGGGCATTGTCAGCCGCCTAGATTGTGCGGCCAACAGCCCCTGCTACTGGCCTTAGCTCTTTCATCAACTGGGCAAACTTGGCGGGCTTTAGCGATTGCGCGCCATCCGAGAAAGCTATCTCCGGCTGGTTGTGGACTTCTATCATAAGGCCATCCGTACCAGCGGCAACAGATGCCTTGGACATGGAGGAAACATACTGCCAATATCCGGTGCCATGCGATGGATCGGTAATTATCGGAAGGTGCGTCAGTTCCTTAAGCACCGGGATGCAACTCAAATCCAGCGTATTGCGCGTGGCGGTTTCAAACGTGCGGATGCCGCGCTCGCAGAGCATTACCTCCATGTTCCCCTCGGACAGGATGTACTCTGCCGACATAAGGAACTCGCTTACCGTATTCGCCATGCCGCGTTTGAGTAGCACCGGCTTTTTCACCTGCCCGACCATCTTCAACAACGAAAAGTTTTGCATGTTGCGCGCACCTATTTGAAGGATGTCGGTGTACTCGCAGATAACTTCCAACTCGCGCGGGTTCATCACCTCGGTAACGATAGGAAGGCCGGTAGCCTCCCTCGCCTTCTTAAGCAGTTCCAGCCCTTCCCTCTCCATTCCCTGAAAAGAGTATGGCGATGTGCGCGGCTTGTACGCGCCGCCACGCAGTATCTGTGCGCCAGCCGCTTTCACGTCACGCGCGATGGAGATTATCTGCTCCTCGCCCTCAACGGAGCATGGGCCAGCCATAACCACAATATGCTTGCCGCCTATCGCCACATCCCCGACCTTGATAATTGTATCCTCACTGCGCACCTCGCGCGAGCAAAGCTTGTACGGTTTCAGGATAGGTACCACGTTCTCCACATATTTCAGCGATTCCATCGACTCAAGCCGGGACTTATCCCTGCCGTCTCCCACAGCCGCGATTATAGTCCGCATTTCTCCCGGCAAAACGTGAGGGGTATACCCGGTGTCCCGGACTATCTTTTTTACTTCTTCTATGGCCTCTTTCGGGGCACCTGCCTTCATAACAACAATCATTTTCTTGTCCGTCTCCTATGTTTGCGCTTAACCATATTAAAATCCGCGCATTTCGTCAATCGCCGAATCATTGTACCTGAAATTGGGCATATTCCGGTATCCGCGCAAGGCACAGGACATAACGCGGCATTTGCCATTCCACATGGTAGATAAAACGCCTGCCAGCGCCAGCATCTCGCACCATTTTACACTTACGGCAAGCCGCCTGGAGTGGTAGAATCCCCTTGGTTGTTATGCCATTAATAGACATAGGAGTTTTGGAAAAACATGAGGCCTCGCTTGCGAGGGTTCTCATAAAGGCGGAGTTCGTCCCGGAAAAGGCGGTGCAGGATTTTATCGACTACAAAAAAAACACCTTTAAAACCGGCAAGCCGTATCTTGGCAAAGTGCTGGTAGACATGAAGTACATCAGCCAGGCGGCGCTTGATGAGTTTGTAGACGAGAATAACGAGGCCCACACCAAGTTCATGGAAACGCTGCTGAAGGAAGGGTACCTCACGGATAAACAGAGTGAGATGCTGTTCGAAAAAAAGAAGGAAACAGGCAACGACCTGATAACGCTGATTAGCGAGCTGAACATAATGACAAAGGAAAACTACACCAGGATTTTCAACAACCGCTCCTACACCTTCAAGCTTGGGGAGTGGCTTGTGCTAAAGAATAAGATTTCCCAGGACAATCTCGACATGGCCCTGAAGATGCGCAACATCTCATCGTTGGAGGAATACCTGTTGCTACACGGGTTGCTTAAAAAGCCGGTACTGGACAAGGTAAAAGAAAAGATGGCCGCCGCAACCAGCGCCTAGGGCATTTTAACTTTTCATAGCTACGCAAAAATTGTCATTCCCGCCCCGTGTCCAGCACGGGGTAAACCCCAGCGGGAATCCAGGGAAGCAAGTGTTCGTATGCATGATAAATTAAAATGCGCCTAAGCGCCCCGAAAGCACAATCGCCCCCCGCACTTGGGCGCCACACCAATTTAAAATCGGTTTTGCCAAATCCATCTCGGCGGCTATCAATGCGAGCGGCCATTAATCGCGCCGCTACATACGCTGAAGTATACGCTTTGCTTCGGTTTCGTCTATCAGTACAAAACCAAGCCCATCTTCGTGGGCATATACCTCGGCATGGGCGATGTCGAACCACCAACCATGAAGCGATAGCTTCTTTTCGGCGGTCATTTTTTTCACTGCCGGGTAGGTCCTTAGATGGTCAAGCTGTTGGAGAACATTCGCCTGCGAGAGACGGTTGTGTTGCGCCAGGGAAGTACCAATCCCCGTGCCACTTTCAAGGCGAGCCAGAGCCGGGTACCCATTATAGAGCCATGTCCTGAGCATCGGCATTTCATCGCGCGTGTTGCCGGCCATTAGCTCTTTCATGGCGGCACATTCCGAGTGACCACAGACGATGATATTGGAGATTCCCAAATACAGCACCGAATATTCGATGGCCGCCGCCTCGGAAACATCCCCCAACGACACCCCATCGCACCCGCAGGGGGAGATGAGGTTCCCCATGTTCCTGATGACGAAAAGGTCGCCAGGGTCGGTGGAGGCAAAAAGGTTGGGAACCACGCGGCTATCGGAGCAGGCAATAAAAAGGGTATCCGGGCTTTGCCCCAGCGCCAGGCGCGCGAAAGTCTCGGCGTATTCAGGCCGGAGTTTATTGCGGAACTCGACAATTCCACGAATCAGCTTTTCCATTTTTCAAATAGCTCCACCGTTTTAATATCTTTTGTCTTGTTAAACTTCGGAATCGGAATTTAACGTATCAGTCGGGTTTCCTTGCCACAGCTTTTAGCGCCGCCATTTCCACCGCAACCGCCGCCTCGGCACAAAGCAAGGCCAAATCCACCTTTCGTTTCCCGGTGGATGCGGCAAAAATCGTATCGCCATCATAAATCGTGTGCGATGGGGAAATCGTCCGCGCCAGCCCATCGTGCGCCGCCATCGCCAGGCGTTTGGCCTGCGCCTTCGTCAGCGCCGCATCGGTTATCACCGCGCCTATCGTCGTATTGGCTCCCATGACCCGTGGAATGCTCCCGCCGCTAAACGCCACTTTGTTGCCACGCCTATCGGTGGCTCCGGCCACTATCCCGCCGCCGAAAGGGTTCACCACATTGCCAAAAGCATTCACAACCATCACGGCTCCCACCAGCGCGCCGGATGGGAGCCTGCGGACGACCGCGCCAAACCCGCCGCTATCCGGCGCCAGTTTTTTGGAAAATTTCCCCACGGTTGCCCCGCAAC
>JAHFEI010000238.1:0-2972 GCA_023248615.1 Nitrospinales bacterium
GAAACGGCGGAAAATGTGGTACAGGCGGCGTTAACCGGGCACATGGTACTGTCCACGTTACATACGAACGATAAGGCATCGTCGCTGACGCGGCTGTACGATATCGGCATCCAACCGTACCTGGTTAAAAGCACGCTCATCGGTATCGTTTCGCAACGGCTGGTGCGCGTAATATGCGAGAACTGCAAGACGGACGCAGTACACCTGCCGGAAGAATTGAAGGCTGTGGGGCTGGACAGCGCTCAAAACCTGAAACTGAAAAAGGGCGCGGGATGCGACAAGTGCCGCTCTACCGGATATTTTGGGCGCACCGGCATACACGAAGTTATGGAGATAACAGACGGCCTGCGCGAAATGATAGACGGCAAAACTACCGATACGGCCATAAGGCAGGCGGCTCGCAAGGGCGGAATGCGGACATTGCAGGAAAACGCCGTGCAAAAGATGCTGGACGGCGTTACTACGCTGGAAGAGATTGTCCGCCTTTTCGGGGCATAGGGGAACTAGAACCTACTTATTGTCCCACTTCAAAAGCCTGTGGCGGGCGTATTCAAACAGTGCGGGAAGCACGGAGATAATGATGATGGCGATAATCACCATCGAAAAATTCTTTTTCACCACCGGCATATTGCCAAATAAGTAACCGGCCATAAGGAACAGGCCAACCCACAAAACCCCGCCGATTATATTGAACTTCATAAATTGCCTCAACTCCATTTTTGCGATGCCGGCGACAAATGGGGCAAACGTGCGGACTATCGGTAAAAAGCGGCCTATCACGACCGTTTTGGCGCCATAACGTGTAAAGTAGCGTTGCGTCATCGTCAGGTATTCTTTGTTGAAGATGCGCGAGTTCTCCCGGCTGAAAACGGCGGCTCCGAAGTGGAAACCTATTTTGTAGTTTGAAGCGTTGCCCAGCACGGCGGCAACCAGCAACAGCGCAAACAACAACCAGATGTCCAGCGTGCCCATGGATGACGCGATGGCGCCGGTGGCGAACAACAGGGAATCGCCCGGCAAAAACGGCGTTACCACCAGCCCCGTCTCGCAGAAGACGATGAGCATAAGTATGGCGTAAGTCCACACGCCGTACTCCGCAGTAAGCGCATGGAGATGCTTGTCCAGATGAAGCACCAAGTCGAGGAAACTGTGTATAAATTCCATATCGGTTAAAATGTTTGGGTACTGTACCAGAGTTGAAGTGTTTCCCATAGAAAATTAAGCTTGGGGGTTCGCCGCCGCACAAGGGTGACATTTTGCGCTGGATATTGGAACCAAAATGGCTATGGTCGGTGTGCATGATTTACTTATTCCGTAGTATAATCAGGTGGGCGCAAGCTCCGCGCCACAAGGTAGCACACATAAGGAGGTACCATGGAAATAGCAAATGGGAAAAAGGCTCCGGCATTCAGCCTGCCAGACCAGGACGGGAAAATGACATCGCTAAAAGATTTTGCCGGAAGCTGGGTAGTACTCTATTTCTACCCGAAGGACAACACGCCGGGATGCACCATTGAAGCGAAGGATTTTACCGCGCTTGCCGGTGACTTCAAAAAACAGGGCGCGAAAATACTGGGCGTAAGCGCAGACTCCGAAAAGAGCCACTGCAACTTCATAGAAAAACAGGGGCTGGGAATAACATTGCTAAGCGACCTCGAAAAAAAGGTGATAGGAAGCTACGGCGTATGGCAGGTTAAAAAGCTGTATGGGAAGGAAAGCCAGGGTATAGCCCGCACCACATACCTGATTGGGCCGGACGGCACGGTCGCCCGCGTGTGGGAAAAAGTGAAGACCGATGGCCACGCGGAGGAAGTCCTGAAAGCCCTGAAAGAACTAAAAGCGGGCTAGCCCGCCGGATTCTACGGTAACTTTACGGGGCTATCGGAAAACTCCGTAGAGAAAAGAACCTGCCCCAACCAGGCTCATCAGTATAGAGACATACCAAACCCCCTTCTTTCTCGTAAGGGCGGCGATAGATGAAAGCGCTATTGAAATTTGCAGGAACGTTTCGGCAAAGGCCAGGACGTGGTGTTGCTCGTAGTACCTCTCGCTCTCCTTGTTCTTTCCCTCCACCATTTTCTCAAACCCGTCGGCCTTGTCTTTTATCTCTTTTTTTTCGTCGTTATACTTGTCCGACATTTTTTTGAAGTCGTCCGAGTGCGCGGGAAAAAGTTTTGCGTTCACTTCGTATATGTGCCCTTTAATGCTTTTTGCCTGGTAGAAATTCCACTGGTCGCTCTCGCGGCTCTGGAAAAGTATCGCCTCGTTTTTTGCCAAAATGGTTTTTGATGTGGCCTGCGTTTCGAAAAGCCCCACTATCGCCGCAAGCACCGCGATAAGGCCGGTGCTAAGCGCCAGCCAGCCCAGCCACTTCTCCCGCACCTCCGCTTCGTGGATTTCATCCATAGCCTCTTCGACTTTTTTTAGCGACTCCCCCAGTTCTTCAGTATTCATCGCCTTACGCCTTCCCACCCTTGGGGACATCCGCCGCCGCAAGCATGCGGCTGGCCTTTGCCTCGTTAACGCTGAACTGCCGGATAAGAAGGCCCAGCTCATCCGCCCTGCCGGTGATAAGCTCGGCATCGCCGCTGGTGGCGGCAACCTGCCGCGTGTTGTCTTCCGCCATCCGGCTCACGTTCTCCACGGCGCCGAATATGCGCACAGAGCCTTCCTCCTGCTCCTTCAGCGCCCTGTTTATCTTCTGGATTTCGGCGGTGATATTTGCCACGTCCAACGCCGTCCTTTGTATTGCGGCGGCTTGCTCCTTCATGCCGCCCAACATCTTGTGCGCGCCCCCCTGCATGGAACTGACCATAGAGGCCACCTGCCGAGCAACGGTGGATTGCTCGGAAGAGGATTGTGAAATATGTTGCGCCATCATCAATATGGTGGAGTTCTTTTCCACTATGTCCTTGCCCGCCGTCTTCAGTTCGCCTATCGCGCCACTTATCACGTCCATCTGCTCGGCCACG
>JAHFEI010000238.1:2982-3835 GCA_023248615.1 Nitrospinales bacterium
TTTGTCACCGCTTTTATCACCTGCTCGGATGCCTGGTACTGCTCTTGGCTTGCCATGGAGATGGTATTCACCAGCGAAAGGTTCTTCTCTATGCCCGCCACTATGGTCTTCAGCGCCGCGCCGGAATTCTCGGCTAGGCTCATGCCAGCCTCCACCCGCTGGGATCCCTTCTCCATCGATTCCACCGCATCGGAGCTTTTCCTCTGTATACCGCTTATCAAATCGGAGATGTTCTGCGTGGCGGCCTGGCTACGCTCCGCCAGCTTGCGAACCTCCTCTGCCACCACCGCAAAACCCCGCCCATGCTCCCCGGCGCGGGCGGCCTCTATGGCGGCGTTCAGCGCCAGCAGGTTCGTCTGCTCGGCGATATCATCTATCACGTCCACTATCTCGCCTATATCCTCCGCGCTCCGTGAGAGGCCGCTCACAACCGCCGACGACTCCATCACGATCTCGCGTATGCTCCCCATAGCCCTTATCGCCTCTTTCAGCGCGTCCGATCCGGCTATGGCGTCCTGGGCGTTGGCCGAGGCGATAGTACCGGCAACCTCCGCGCTCCGCTTTATCTCCCGGATGTTCGCCGCCAACTGCTCTATGGCCCCGGACATGTCATCGACGGAACGGTTTATCTTCTCGGTATTCTCCGCCACCTTGGCAATCGCCTTGTTCACGTTGGCCGATGACTGGTGCGAATCGGATGCGGCGGCCACTATCTCGCTGGTATTGCCGGAAACGTGCTGGATGGATACCGACATCTCCTCCATGGCGGTGGATGTGCTATCCACCGATGCGGTAACGCTTTTGGATTGCCCCTCCACATCCATTATCGAACGGCTAAGCTCTTCCATGGCGG
>JAHFEI010000239.1 GCA_023248615.1 Nitrospinales bacterium
CCAGCGTTTCAGCGTGTACAGCCAGTGGGTGCTGGGCAGCCGCCTGTTCCAGGGAACCGTGGCGGGCAAGCTGGTGAACGCGAAGCTCGAATATGTTTCCGGCGGCTTCGTCATCGAGCACGCCGGGGCGAGTGCCCGCGTTTCGGTACGCAGCTCGCGCGTGGCGGAACTGGCGCGCCATATGCCGAAGGAAACCGCGCGCGCCAACGCCGACGTGCTGGTCGCGCCCATCTCCGGCAACGTCATCACCGTGAAGGTGAAGGCGGGGGATAGCGTGGCGCGGGGGCAGGAATTGCTGATTCTGGAAGCGATGAAGATGGAGAATATGCTCTATGCCGAGCAGGACGCGCTGGTGGAGAAAATCCATGTTCAGCCCGCGCAGAACGTGGCGGTGAACGAGGTGCTGATTTCCTTCAAGCCCGTAGAAAAGGGGGAGTGATATGGAACTGAAAGTCACGCCGAAAATACGCCAGATAGCGGAGCTGGCGGAGGAAGGGCTGGATGCCCTGCGGGAGTTCATGGCGCGGAACGAGCATATGCAGGAAATCATCAGGACGGATGAATCGGGAAGACTGACAGCAGCGATGGAAACCCTTGACAAGGCGGAAGGAACCGTCCACGCCGCGAAAAATGATGCCACACTCACGATGGAGCATATCCGCGCGCTGGGGCGGAAGCAGATGGACATGATAAACTATAAACTTAAATGGGACGTGATGCTGGCGGACGCGGAGATACAGGATTCCAGAGGAGCGCAGGAACTGGCAGAAAGGCTGCGCCAGGAAGCGGAACGGAAGTTCCAGGCGGCGGAAAGGCGGCGGCTGGAGGGAGGAATGCTGGATAAGAACGCGCAGGCAGTAGCCGTCAGAAAAGCAGAGGAAGATGACCCCCACAAGCCGCATATGGAAAAGATCAATCGCCTGGTGCACGATTTCGCCAACAAAATTATCCCGCTTTCAGGAAGTTTGCAGTTGTTGAGCATGGAGATATACAAGGAAATAGAAATCCAGATAAAAGGCCAGGTAAAGGATAAACGCTGGGTACAGGCAATCGAACAACAACAGGGAGAAAAAGAACATGGCACTGATTGCGAACCGACTCGGTAACATCAAGCCCTCGCCCACGCTGGCGGTGACGGCAAAAGCGGCGGAGCTTAAGGCTGCCGGCAAAGATGTCATCGGTCTCGGCGCGGGCGAGCCGGATTTCGACACGCCCGATTTCATCAAGGACGCCGCGAAAAAAGCCATTGACGCCGGGCAGACCAAATACACCGCCGTGGACGGTACGCCGGAGCTTAAAAAAGCCATCTGCGCGAAATTTGAGAGGGAAAACAAACTTACTTATAAACCGAGCCAGATCACCGTCGGTACGGGCGGCAAGCAGGTGATTTACAACGCACTGATGGCCACGCTGGATGCCGGCGACGAAGTCATCACCCCCGCACCTTACTGGGTGAGCTATCCGGATATTGTTGCGCTGGCGGAAGGCACGCCGGTGTTCATCGAATGCGGCGCAGAGCAGGACTTCAAGCTCACCCCCGAAGCCTTGCGCGCTTCCATCACCCGGAAAACAAAGTGGCTCATCCTCAACAGCCCCAGCAACCCCACCGGCGCAGCCTATACCTTCGAGGAAATGAAGGCACTCACCGCTGTGCTGCTTGATTTCCCGCAGGTGCACATCCTCGCGGACGATATTTACGAACATATCGTGTATGACGGCTTTAAGTTTTTTACCCCCGCGCAGGTGGAGCCTGCCCTGTTCCACCGCACCCTCACCGTGAACGGCGTTTCCAAAGCCTACGCCATGACAGGCTGGCGCATCGGCTATGCGGGCGGGGCGGAGGAACTCATCAAGGCCATCAGTGTGCTGCAATCGCAGAGCACCTCCAACCGCAGTTCCATCAGCCAGGCGGCCACCGTGGCCGCGCTGAACGGACCGCAGGATTTCCTGCCAAAATGGGTGGCGGCGTTCAAAAAGCGGCGCGATCTGGTGGTAAAGGGGCTGAACGCCATGCCGGGCATTGCCTGCAACACGCCGGAGGGCGCGCTCTACGTGTTCCCCGACGCGCGCGGAATCATCGGCAAAACCACGAAGCAGGGCAAGCCCATCCGTAATGACAGCGACCTTGCAGCCTATCTTCTGGAGGAGGCACTGTGCGCCGTGGTGCAGGGCAGCGCGTTCGGATTGCAGGGATTTTTCCGCATCTCCTACGCCACTTCAGAAAAAAACCTCCATGCCGCGATGGAGCGCATCGGCGCGGCACTGGGCAAGCTGCAATAGTGCAAGTGCAGGTGGCAAGTACAAGTAAAACAGTTGCTTACCTGCATTTGCATCCCCTTCCTAAAATAATTCCAAAAAACATCCTTTTCGTTAACTTCATATTAACCCCGCTCTGTTAGGATACAGGGAGTAGGAAGTTTAAAAATACTATAATGGCCAACGGTAAAAGGAGGAGTCGTCGTTATGACGCAGTTCCGTACAGATAACGGTAAGCAAGGCATCGAGAAGGCGTGGCACACTACCACGGGTTACGCCAGCCTTGCAACACATCCCTGGAATACGGGAGAGGAAGCCGAGCGCGTAAGTTTCTTCCTCCGCCACGTTGTGGGCGCGGATGGAAAAGCATATTCGGAAGCCGGCCTGCAGGGGCTTGAGGAAAAGGAAAAACCGGATGCATCCTCCGACATGAAACGCTGCCTCGACCAGGCCGGGTTTACTGAGGTCAAATCCTTTGAAAAAGTGCAGCCGGGTGTGCAGCCCTATCTCCATCCGGGCGCACTCACCTTTGATACGGTAGCCGTGCGCTTTGCCGAAAACAGGCTCGCCAAAGTGGTGGACGCGTTCCGCCAGCTTGTCCATGCCGAAGCGGTTGCCTTTATCAAGGAACAGGAATCCATCCCCGATATTCTCTACCACTCCATCCTTGGCCTGATGGGGCCGGAAATGGAAAAAGGCCCCGGCGGCCACGACCATGCGATGGAAGTTGCGCGCAGGCTGGCATATGAGTTTGAACGCGGAAGCCATCTGGCGGGCAAACAGCACCAGATTTCCGGAAACGGTTAGGGCTTGCCCCCGGTACGCTATTCCGTTATAATACAGTATTCATAACCATCATAACGGGAGCATGATTTATGGGTCTCTTTTCCAAAAAAGGTTCGGGTAGATCAGACAAATCTGGGGGGAACAGGGGGTCAAATTCCGCGCTTGATAAGTGGAAGGCGAACAAGTCCACGTCCAACGCTTCCAGCTGGAACGCACAAAAGCCTGCCGCTCCCAGTGCCGCTGCGGGTAACGATCAGTATGGCAGCGCAATGGCCAAGGTAAAAGAGCGTCAGGCCGAGCAAGCTGCGAAGAAAGCGGTGAAACAGGCAAAGAACGCCGTCATCGCCGCCGCACAGAAAAAGCAGCAGGGAGAATGGGAGTTGCAGCGCAGAAAGGCGGAGGAAGCCGCCGCCTACGCCCGCCAGCAGGAAGAATGGGCGCGCCAGCAGAATCAGGATTAGAAAAAGGCACTGGTATCAGAAGGTAACGGAAGCGGGGCGAATGCCCCGCTTCTTTCGTTTGGGGTGAGGGCATTGAGAACAGAATAGATGCCCCCGCAAAAGATGTCCCAAGAAAAATCCTTTGCAAAAAGCGCGTTATCCTGTAAATCTCCGCCCATATGACATATGTCGTTATCGTAGAATCCCCGGCGAAGTGCAAAACCATCCACAAATATCTTGGGGATGATTACACCATTCTTGCGTCTTACGGCCACATCCGCGACCTGCCGTCGAAGGACGGCTCCGTGCTGCCGGACGAGGATTTTGCGATGGATTACCAGATCA
>JAHFEI010000022.1 GCA_023248615.1 Nitrospinales bacterium
ACCGAAAAAATCCGGGAACTGTCGAAAAAAACATTCCGCGCGCTGGATTGCGCCGGGTGCGGCAGGGTAGATTTCCTCCTGTCCGCAGATGGCAACCTGTTCATCACCGAATTGAACTCCGTTCCCGGCTCGCTTTCGTTTTACCTGTGGGAGCAAAGCGGCTATTCCTTCCCGGCACTTACGGACAAGCTTATCGAGTACGCCATTGCCGCGCATCGGCGCAGGAAAATGTTGCGGCGCACATCCGGCTTCGGCGCTGTGCAAGGCTACCTCTCCCAAAAAGAGTAGGAAGGGAATATGAAACTGTTGATAATCGCGCTTGGCGGGGCGATAGGTAGTGTGGCCCGCTACCTAGCATCCGGCTTTACTTACCGCTTCGCTGGCTCCATCTTCCCGTGGGGTACCATGGCGGTAAACCTCTCCGGCTCGTTTGCCATCGGTTTTTTGTGGGAGATATTCGACAGGAGCGCCGCCTCGCCCAACGCGCGGCTTTTGGTGTTCGTCGGCTTTTTGGGCGGGTTCACCACGTTTTCCAGTTACAGCCTGGAAACTTTCAACCTCATGCGCGATGGGGAATACAGGCTGGCGTTGTACAATGTGGCTGTAAGCAACCTGCTCGGCGTAGCGCTGGTCTTTGCGGGGTTCGTGGTGGCAAGGTACCTTACGGGACTTTTTAGATAGGAGATTTTTTTATGAAACTCCCGGATAAAGGATTTCTTCTGCGCGTTTTTATCGGCGAATCGGATACGCGTAACGGCAAGGCGCTGTACGAAGAGATAGTGCTGAAGGCGAAAGAACTGGGTCTTGCCGGGGCAACCGTCACGCGCGGCATCATGGGGTTTGGGGCTACAAGCCGGGTGCACACCGCAAAAATATTGCGCCTTAGCGAAGACCTGCCGGTAGTGGTGGAAATAGTGGATACGGAAGAGAACCTGAAAAAAATACAGCCGTTTCTGGACGAGGTGGTAATGGAAGGGCTGATAACGCTGGAAGAAGTCCGCATCCTAAAGTATCGCCACTCCAAGGAGTAGCGCCAATTCCGGCGTGTTTCGGAATTTGGTATTTAGTAAATCCGCCTTACTCGGACAGTTTGTCTGCTCGCACTATCGTATTTGCACCGCCATTGTAAGTTTTGGTATACGCGGGTACAATAAAGGTGGATAGATGGTTATATAGTTCGGTAAGTGGGATAATTTACGCTATTGGTGGAGCCGATGCGCAACATACGCCGGTTACGCTTTCCACTGTGGAAGCATACGACCCCGCAACCAATACTTGGACGACCAAAGCCTCAATGCCCACAGTGCCTTCCATACCGCCGTTTTAATGCACACGCTATTAGGCTTTTGGCTCAACCATGAGGGCCACAACTTTTGCGCCGAGGTTTGTCAGCCATTGGCGTGGCAAAAGCCTATTGAGTACCGGGATGAGATTGTTGCCCAAGCCGGGGATGACAGACGATTTTTTGCCCAGCGATTTAAGCGCCAGCTCCACAACGCCTACTGGCTCCACCCCGCCGCTTTTTATTCCGGCCACTTTGGAAAATTCCGTGCGTGTGCCGCCGGGACACAGCGCCAAAACATCCACCCCTTTTCCCTTAAGCTCGAACGAAAGCCCATCGGAAAAAGACAGAAGGTACGCTTTGGATGCGGCGTAGTTCGACCAAAACGACATCGGCATATATGCGGCCACAGAGGAGACGTTGATAATCCCGCCCTTCCCCCGCTTGGCCATTTTGTTGCCAAATATATGGGAAAGCACAATCGGCGCACGGCAGTTGACGTTTAGGAGCGATAGCTCCTCATCAAGAGTATGCCCAAAAAAATCGCCGGTAAGGGCGAAGCCGGCATTGTTTACCAGCAGGCCTACTTCAAGCGTGTCGGTGACGGCAGTTATTTGTTTCATAAAATCGGATTGCGAGACATCTACGGAGATTATTTTTATCTTGATGTTATGTTTGCCCCCCAAATCGGCGGCGAGTTTTTTGAGGTTCTCTTCCCTGCGCGCAACGAGCGCCAGATTCATTTTCAGCGCGGCCAATTGTCGGCAGAACTCCTCCCCTATGCCGGATGAAGCGCCCGTAACAACGGCCCACGGCCCGTATTTTTTTATAAAATCGCCCATCAGGAACGTACCTCCAGTATCTATGCTTGTTTGTGTATCCAATCGCCATTAAACCACAGGGCAACACCGGCATGTGGCATTTGTTTGCCTGCGCGAAATTTTCGCCGCTCCCCCGCTCATGGTCGCTCCCTTCCTTCTCATCGCCAAAGGAATTTTTTGTGGCATAATGCTGAGAATGGAATTGGTGGGGTTTGTTTCCTTGCCCGGTTTTTTTAAAAATATTTTCTCAAGGAGGCGGCCCGATGCGCAGGACAATTTTTACTGCCGGGATTTTTCTCGTTTTGTCCGTTACGGTATCCCACGCGCAGGAGAAGGACAGGTTGTACGACCTAACCACGACAAGCGGCGGGAAAGAGTTTAACTGCATGTTCGCCATCAGCCCGACGAAAAAAACGGCAGAGATACAATCCCTGGAGTGGAAAGGCCAGCAGGCATGCCAAGAGGCGGCCTTGTACGACCAGAAAACCAAAAAATTCCATATCCAGGCGCAGGACGTATCCTTTAGCCACAGCGACAAGAAGATGGCACCCCCGAGACAGCGTGACATTGCGCCCCAAAATTATAAAATTTGTTTGGATGCGTTCATGAAAAGCAACGCCGCAGATGATTTCAAAAAGGAGTTTGAAGTATTTAAATCGGCAGTATTTAAATGAGCCGATAGCCCCGACATCCGGGCTACACCGTAATTCCGTAATTATTAAATTATTCTTTAATCCAGACGGTCCATTCCCCATCGCGCTTTGCCGCGACCGTCCAGCCCGCGCCGGGGCCGGGATACCTGCTATCGATGCTGATGGTAATGGATGGCTCCCCCTCCAGGTTTTTTACCTGCGCAACAAAGCCTACGGTATCCTGCGGAGCCAAGTCTATCCACTCCGAGGATGCCGCGACACCGGCCATTTTCCGCGCACGGATGAGCGCCTTGAATTCTTCCTTAAAGCCCCAATCGAAACAATCGGGCCAGTAGACGCATGGGGTTCCCGGCATTGTAAGGACGAACGCATAGGCCCGCGATTTGAAATTTATGGGACAGGGCCAGCACTGTTGCCCCCAGCCGTTGGCGGGCGATTGCGGCGATGGCCCCATATCGTGGTTATCGACAAAAGTGACGGCGATGGAGCGGTCTTCTTCTTTTGCGAAAGTGTTCAACCCTTTTTTTAAATTTGCCGCCACACCTGTCTGTATGCCCGCTTTCAGGCAGGTATCGAAAACGGCGCTTCCGCTATCCCGCGCCCAGCCTAACAAACGGTCTGACTCAACGGGGCCGTAAATTTTCACCATGGGGTCGTTTGTAAGCGTGGAGGAGCACTGCCAGTATTCTCCAACGGAAAAATACTCTTCCCGTTTCGTGTTCTTAATCCATTTCACCACGTCTCCGACTGCATACCCCCAAACGAAGTCCCATCGCCAGCCATCGACTCCGCATTCGTCCATAAGTTCTTCCATGGCTTGGACAATGCGCCCGGAGACCTCCTGGTTCGAGAGGTTCAAATCGTTTTCCCCGCCCATAAACGTGCCGCCGGTATCCCGCCCCGTGATCGCCCAAGCGGAGCCGGGGTAGGGCCAAATATCTTTTTTCATCCTGGTGCTGTCCCTGTGGTTCGTCACAAGGTCGATGATGACTTTTATGCCGTGCGCATGAAGCCCCGCTATGAGCGCCTGCAACTCTTTTTTCGTCCCGTATCGGGAATCAAGATCGAAATCGTGCCAATAGTAGCCTTCTCCGCCGCCATGCTTCCCGGCGTTTTCCCAGTTGGAATCATCTCTCCACGGAGGCGGAAGATACACCATCGTAAACCCCAACCCGGCAATCTCTTCTGTCATGTCGGTAAGAATGCGGTACCAGCTTTTATCGGAGCCATCGATTGTCCCGGTTCCCCTCGTCTTCACAAGGTTCCAGTGGAACGCCTGAAGGATAATATCCTTCCCGTTCCCCCTACAGGCCATAACGCACTCCTGTTGTAAGGCGGGAAAACATCATGGCCTCGAAATATTTGCCAAGGCCATTAACCGCCAATCTGGTTAATAGCGGACAGTTGCCATGGGTTGTTGCCAACCTTTCTGGTGAAAGTCCAATTCTCTTCAAATTTCACGGGGTCGGTTTTGCTCCCTGCCGCAACCGCCCCGGTGGCATCGTCCGTCGTGTAGTCGAGAAGGTTTGCCGTGAAACAGGCCGTTATAAAATCTTCTCCCGCCTCCTGCCAGGCTTCGGTTATCTCCACCTTCCTCACCGCAACGTTTTCGAGATGGTTTGTTTTCTTGTCCCGTAGCGCGTCATTCACGTCATCCTGCATTATTTTCTTCATTTTTTCGACCATAAGCGCGCTTACCGGCGCAAGGTTCCTGTTCATCCATGAGCTTTGGATTTTAAAGAAAATATCGGTTATATTTTCCTTGAACCGGTCTTCATCAAAAGAGGTATCCATCCGCCGAATCCAGGAAAGTCCCTGGGTAATCTCGTCTTCCACGGGCGGCAGGTAGGATTCCTGCCGGTATTCCGTCTGCGGAGCGGAGGTGTATACCGATTCAGTAGGTGCCCCACGGTTGCTAAAAAACATTTTATAAATTAAGTAGCCAATTCCGGCGAGAAGGATAATCTCGAAAATGCCGATGCCACTACCGCCAAAACCGCCGCCCATCCCGCCGCCCATTCCCCTGAAAAGCATTCCTCCCAGCATCCCACCGGCTATCCCGCCTAACAATCCTCCGCCAAAACTGCGCATAAAACCTCCTGCCGGTTGCGGCGCTGGCTGTTGCATAGGTTGCTGCGGTGAGACTGGCTGTGCCTGGCGGGTTGGGCTTGATTGCTGCTGGGGCGCCCTTGGTGGAGGCGGTGAATAACTTCTGGAACCCCTGCCGCCAAATGAGCGGCCTCCGCCTGCCCTTGCGCTGGCATCGGACACAAGCAACACGGTAGCAACAATTATCGATATTGAAAATACCGCGAATAACCTAACTGTCATATTGCCCATAGCTTTCCTAATCTTTTAAAACAAATAATCCGACATTTTCCAAATACACCCCCGCCATCCTACCATCCTTTAGCCGCCCGTGCCGAAGATGGCAGATAAGCCCGACCTGGAAATTATTTTTCTCTTATGGAGTGGAATTATTGACATCTGCATTATTAATGTCGGCCCCAATAATTGGGAACTTAAAAACCGCAGATGTGAACGGAGGGACACAACGAAAATAAGGAGCCGGAATTGCCCGGCTCCTCTTCAACACAAACGCAGTAACGGCCCCTGAAAACTTATTTCCCCGCTTTTGCCGCCACGTCCGTGGAGCTTACGGTCAACGCGTCCATCTGGTACCTCATCATCTCCTTGTCGATTTGCTTTGTACCCCCAACCATCATGAACGATTCCTCGGATCGGTATTGGTCGGCGGTCTTGCCCGTACTTAATACTATCTGTCCGTCTTTATCAATAAGGGCATACACCACGCTGACGATGGCTGTGCCCGAGCCGGAACCGCCGGTAAACGAGCTGAAGAATTTGCTCGCCCCCTTCGTGCCGTAGCCTAAAGAGTTGGACTGCAACCACACGCCGTCTACCCCCGCGTCCGCGCAGAACTGCTTGGCGGCATCCACAATGGCTTTTTGGTAATCGGAACATGTCAGGCACAGCACCCATTGGACTTCAACAAACGGCAGGTCGTCGGCCACAGTCCACCTTTTATACCGTTCCGCGCTCGGGGAACCAGGGATTTTTCCGAAATCATTTTTTATCGTGGCGGCGAATTTGGCTATCGCCTCGTCTTTGCCGAGTTCCTTTGCCGAAACCACTTGCCATTTCCTCACTCCCGACAGTTGCGTCTTGTATTGGTCAAGGGCATGTTTGGCCACTTCCTTAAAATCAAACCCTTCAGCCAAGGCCTTGTCGCTACTGGTGGCCTCGGTCTCCTGTCCCACATTTGAGAGCGCTCCCAATCCGTCGCCAGCCGCAACCACGTTGTACACCCCCATGGTTAATACTGCGATTTTTACCGGGTCGCTACCCTTGAGCGCGCTTTTGTTTTCAGCGTGCGCACCGGCAACGAAAACGAGCGTAAGAAAAAGAACGATGATGGAAATTTGTTTAAACATGGAGCCTCCATTTTTTCGCCAGCAAGGATAAAATGCCAGCCATGTTAACCTGAGTTGTCGACTCGACCCCTCTTTTAAGCAGGCTAATTTTACCACGAAAATGAAGCCCACTGGCCATTCCCAATAGTATTCCCTGTGCTTTTTATGAAAAGTTTAATTAATTTACTCTTCCCTTCAAAGGGAATTCCCGGTGGGATTGGAAATCTAATTTCGCGCTACAGACATTCAGGCGGAGATATCTATGTAGCTTCCCCTGTCCGCTGGGCTACTTTGCTGGGCTTGCTGACCGCCCGACTTCTGGTAGGAATTCGTTTGCTGCGATTTGCCGCCCCCTTTGTCGCCATTACCGCCGCTACCGTTGTTGCCGCCCCTTTCTTCCCTAGCCTTTGTTTGGGCAACATTGGGGATGGGAAGCATATTAACAGGATATTGCTGGGATGCGCCGCCCGTTTGGGCCGTTTGCCCCGACTGGGCGGATTTTTTCGCCTCCGAGGCGGAACCGGAGTCGCCGCCATCCTTATCGCTGGCCTTTTTCGAGTTGGCGTTACTGTTGTTTTTAAGCGCTACCCTAGCGGTAAGCATCTGCTTAACAAAGGTATTAGGGGCACCGCCACCTACCCTCATTTGCTTTTCCGGTTTGGGCTAGTCGTATTCATCCAGTGTATATCGGACAAATTGCCGGAAACTAAAGTGCGTTTACTGTTAGGCCGTCGCCACTACGGCTAAGGGTGGCGGGGGAATGGCGCGAGCTACTGCTGTATGCGGACAAAAAGCCCCTTCTGCACGCAAAGCTCTATGAAGAATGGATGCCCCGCCGGGGTGGTTATTTGTGCGCGGATGCTGGTGGCTTCGCCATGCCGCCACCAAGTATCAATTGCGAGTTCGCGGCGTTTACTATCGCGTCACAATCCAGCAAGGTTATGTCGCCTTCGGTTATTTCTATGGTCGAATTACCGATTTTTTTCATCTTGCGAAGGAACCGGACTTGCCCCCATGTTTTTCCAGTAGCATGATATCGGTTACGACTATCGCCTTATCCAGCGATTTGCACATGTCGTAAATGGTGAGGGCCGCAACCGATGCCGCAGTAAGCGCTTCCATCTCCACCCCGGTTGCGCCGTGCGCCCGCGCCTCTGCACGTATCCGGATGCCGCCATGCACAAAGCTAAACTGCACATCACAATAATCCAGCCCCAGCGGGTGGCAAAGGGGGATAAGTTGCGCCGTCTGCTTTGCCGCCATAATGCCGGCAATGCGCGCAACGCTAAATACGTCGCCTTTCGGGATTTTTTGCGCTTTTAGCGCTTCTATGGTCTCGGCGCCCATCTTCACCAATGCCCCGGCAATGGCAGTACGCATGGTAGGCTTTTTGCCGGAAACATCCACCATATGCGCCTGCCCATACTCGTTAAGGTGCGAAAACGGCTTTTTGCTGCCCATGCCGGGTATTGTACCAGAAGATGTGAACCTGCGTCCCCACCACCTTGGGAGGGATTTAGATGAAAAGGTTCATAATCGCGCCGGTGATGCCGGTGGAGCCTATCCCCGAACGGATGAGGTTTTGCTTCTCCATACCGCCGGAAGTGAGCGAAGCGTTGGCGAAATAATTCATGAGGTTGGTCTTGTCCTGCGGCGTAATGTTATTCAATGAGCCGGTAATCGGTAGGCCAGCAGGTAACTTAGATGCACTTGAATTAATTGGATTTGTCGCCATCCCGGGAAGCGTATTTCCTGTCCTTCCCTGGTACTTCTCCATTAGGTTTGCGCTGGATTGGTTCATCGCCAGCCCGTTCGACACTGGCTGGTACAACGCTGAATTATTCATGCTCTTAATCATGGCTACTCACCTCAAACTTTCTTTATAGTTCTTTATCGGCATAATGGAGCAAACCATGAATTTATTTATAGCCATCCCTTGACGAACCGCAAGAGTGGTCTTATCAATCCAACAGAGCGAAAGCTTTGAGCCATTAACAAATACGGAGGAAAAAATGGGAAAAATAATCGGCATTGACTTGGGTACAACAAACTCTGTTGTAGCCGTGATGGAAGGCGGCCAACCTAAAGTCATTGTAAATGAAGAGGGTTCCAGGATTACCCCCTCCGTTGTCGCCTTTACGAAAGAAGGGGAGATATTGGTTGGGCAGGTTGCAAAGCGCCAGGCCATAACCAACCCCACCAATACCGTCTATTCCATCAAACGGTTTATGGGACGCAAGTTTTCCGAAGTTCAGGAAGAGATGAAAATGGTGCCGTACAAGGTGGTGGAAGGCCCCAATGCCGATGTGCGTGTTCTTGCTTCCGGCAAACAGTACAGCCCACCGGAGATATCCGCAATGATACTTGGGAAACTGAAAAAATCCGCCGAGACCTATCTGGGCGAAAAGGTAACGGAAGCGGTGATAACCGTTCCGGCGTACTTCAACGACGCACAGCGGCAGGCCACAAAAGATGCGGGGCGCATCGCCGGGCTGGATGTAAAACGAATAATCAATGAACCGACTGCGGCTGCCTTGGCCTACGGACTGGACAAGACCAAAGACCACATGATAGCGGTGTACGACCTGGGCGGCGGTACCTTTGACATTTCGATACTGGAAGTGGGCGACAACGTGGTGGAAGTTAAATCCACCAACGGCGATACGCACCTTGGCGGCGATAACTTCGACCAGCGGATAATAGAATGGCTGGTTGCCGAGTTCAAGAGAGACCAGGGAATAGACCTGGGCAAAGATGCAATGGCGTTGCAACGGCTGAAAGAAGCGGCGGAAAAGGCGAAAATGGAGCTTTCATCCGTAACAGAGACGGATATCAACCTGCCGTTCGTGACTGCGGACGCAACCGGCCCCAAGCATATGAACGTAAAGCTGACCAGGGCGAAGTTCGAACAGATGATAGACGACTACCTGCAAAGGACACTTGGCCCACTGAAGCAGGCCATGTCCGATGCCGGGCTAAAGCCGGATGAAGTGAAAGAAGCGGTCATGGTGGGCGGCTCCACCCGTGTGCCGAAAGTAACCGAAGTGGTGAAAAACTATTTTGACCGCGAGCCGCACAAAGGCGTAAACCCGGATGAAGTGGTTGCGCTTGGCGCCGCCGTGCAGGCTGGCGTGCTGGCCGGTGACGTTAAAGATATCCTCCTTTTGGACGTTACCCCGCTTTCGCTCGGCATTGAAACGCTGGGCGGAGTGATGACCAGGCTAATAGAGCGTAACACCACCATCCCCACCCGCAAAAGCGAAGTGTTCTCTACTGCGGCGGACAGCCAGACATCGGTGGAAATCCACGTTATGCAAGGCGAGCGCGAAATGGCAAGGGATAACCGCACGCTCGGCAAGTTCCATCTGGATGGCATTCCGCCCGCACCGCGCGGCATCCCGCAGGTTGAGGTCACTTTCGATATAGACGCGAACGGCATAGTCCACGTTTCCGCAAAGGATAAAGGTACAGGCCGCGAGCAGAAAATCACGGTCACATCCAGTTCCGGGCTGGGCGAGAACGAAATAAAAGAGATGGTGAAAGACGCGGAGGCAAACGCCGAGGAAGACAAGAAGAAACGCGAGGCTATAGATGCGCGTAACATGGCGGACGGCCTAGTCTACCAGACCGAGAAGACGCTGGCCGAGAACAAGGAAAAAATATCCGACGACGTGAAAAAGCAGGTGGAAGAAGCTGTGGCCGAATGCAAGAAGGCCATGGAAGGTGACAATCTGGAAGCGACAAAAGCGGCGACGGAAAAGCTACGCAGTGCCGCACACAAAATGGCGGAGATAATCTACCAGCAGGCTTCCGCACAGCCCGGCGCAGATGCCCCCCAAGGTGGCGGCGCAACTCCAGGCAACGACAAAGGCAATGTCGTAGATGCGGAATTCGAGGATATAAAGAAGTAGCCCTTTCCCTGGCCGGGACATTAAAATCCCGGCCTACCCCTCCCCTTTGCATCGGCGGGTGGCGCTTGCCCCCGCCGAAAAAACTACCCTGCGTGCCACGAAGACAGAAGCCCCGCTACCGCCCAACAAAACGTGATATAAACCTCGATTCCGAAGTTGATTGGTTTTTAAAAAAACGGCCCAAATAACACCTTTAGATTCAATGCAATATCGCACCTACTCCCAACTTCTCCGAAGTTGAAAATGGTGCTGAAGGCATTCATCGAAAGCCTCTTATTTTTAAGGGCTTTTTGGTTTTGGCATTGCTCAACTTCGGAATCGAGGATAAAGAGTTCGGTGTTGGGTGATTTTGGGACAACAGTTTGAAGAGTGGTGCGCCCGGCTGGATTCGAACCAGCGACCTACAGATTCGGAATCTGGCACTCTATCCAACTGAGCTACGGGCGCATTCGGGTAATTATAGTGACTGGCAACGCGTGTGCCTAACTTTTTTTATTGCGTCATCGGCAGGCAAGTTGTCCGGCGGGAAACGCCAAAAGGGGCATCCAAGCTCTTCTGGATTCCCGCTGGAGTTTACCCAGCGCTGGGCACGGGGCGGGAATGGCGCCATAGCGTGTCCATGACAACTTAAAATGCCCTAGCCGTGGAGCAACGGGAGCAGTTCCCTCCAAAGCGCGTCTTTTCCTGCGCCGGTTTTTGCGGAGTATATTATCGGTTTTTTACCGAGCGTTTTTTCAATTTTTCTCGCGCTCTCCGCGCATGCGGGGTTGGAGAGCTTGTCGCTCTTGTTCGCAACCAGTATATGCGGCACCCCGGCGTTGATGGCGAACTCCATCATCGTCTTCTCCAACTCGTCCGGGCTACGGCGGATATCCACGATATGCACCAGCGCCTTCAGTTCTTCCTTGCCCGTGATGTATTCCTCCACCATCGGTTTCCATCGCCGGATTTCATCTTTGTCCCCCCTGGCGAAACCGTAGCCCGGCAGGTCGGTGAGGACAAACTTTTCGTTTATCAAAAAAAAGTTCAGCAAGCGGGTCTTGCCCGGCTCGCCGCTGGTTTTTACCAGCCCTTTGCGCTGTAGCAGGTTGTTCATCAGCGATGATTTGCCAACGTTGCTACGCCCGCCAAAGGCCACCTCCGGGTATTGTGTGTGCGGCCAGCCGGCTTTTTCCGTCGCGCTCTTCATGAATACGGCGGAAATTATTTTCACTGGGTCCTTTTTCCGTCGTCGGTCAGTACAGCGGGTTCATTACAAGCCCGGTTATAAGCTTCGGGTAAAAGTAGGTAGATTTCTGCGGCATCTTCAGCCCGGCTTGCGAAACCTCGCGCATATGTCCTATCGGGGTGGAGTTCAGAAAGAACGCCAGCTTCGATACGCCCGCATCCACACGGCTCGCGCATGTGGCGATATCTATGTTGTAAAACACCTGCTGGTTGTCCATGTCGGTCTGCGGTAGCACTCCCAGCATCGGGATGAATATCCGGTCGTGCAGGATTGCCACATCCAGCTTTTCCATGGGCGACGTGAACGACGTTTTTTTGTATTTCAGGAAAGCGTACTCGCCGCCGCCGTAATACAGACCGAACACCGGCGTTTTGTAGCCCTTCATTTTTGCCGAGAGTTTCGCTTCCGTATCCGCGCTTCTTTTGCCGGTGCCGGAAGGAAGTTTTTCTATCTCAAACTCCGCCGCCAGCTTTGCCAGCAAATCGGCGGCATTGAAGTTCTCCATATGGTTTATCACGCGGTGGGTCGGCAACACCGTCAGCCCTTCCGATTCGGTGTTGGTAAAGTACATCAGCACGTACCGCACGTCGTCCGGCGGGGTCTTGCCGCCAGCAGAGTTTTCCTTCATGTAGTTTAGCGCGGTCTCGTACCTGTGGTGCCCATCCGCTATCAGTATGGTCTTGTCTTCCATCAGGTCGGTAATGGATTCAATCCACTTCGGGTCTGTTACCGCCCACATGCGGTGGGTTTGCCCGTCTTCCATGGTTGCGCTGATGTCCGGCTTCGCCTGTGTAACCTGCTGTAGCAGGCCGTCGGATTGCCCGGACTGGTCGCTGAACAGCCCGAATATCGGGCTGAAGTTGCACTTGCAGGCGCGGGTAAGTTTCAGGCGGTCTGCCTTCGGCCCTGCGAATGTGTTTTCGTGCGGCACTACCGAGCCGCCGAAATCTTCTAATTTTTTGCGGGCTATGAACCCTGTGCGGGTTTTCGTTTCGCCCAGCGCGGTGTAAGTTTGCGAATATACATATATAGCCGCCGCCCCGTTGCGCACCAAAACCTTTTTCCCAATCCAGTCCGACAGGCTTGAGGCGGAGCGGGTGTATCGGTTATCCGTTTCCGTGTCGCTGGCGGAGGTCTTGCCCAGTATCAGGCGCACCACGTTGTATTCATTTTTTTGGTATAGCGCTTCCTGCATATCGGGGTAGATGACGTCGTACGGGGGAGCCAGCAACGTTTCCGGGGCTCCTGCCACGGATAGGTCGTACCGCATGCCCCTGAACGCGGCTACCTGCTTTTCCTTTTTGCTCATGATGTTCCTTTCAATAATGCTTCACGGTACCGCCGCTTCCGGGACGATTCCATCTATCTTTACCAGGCTCGCGGCTTTTTGCGCGTCGGCCTTTTTGGCATACACGCCCATATAGACCGCGTCCTGCGTATTGCCGTTGATAATTTTCCCGGCCCGGTACGGCGAATAGCCAGCTTTAGAGGCCTTTCCCATTACCGCCAGCGTCTCCTCGTTGCTGGCGCAGTCGGCCAGCTTTACGGAGAACGGGAATCTTACCACTTTTGCCCCTTCTTCACCCATCCGTTTTAATTTTTTTAAAAGAGCCTGCGTGGCTTGCCTAGAGGAGAGCCTGCCAACCAAAACCGCAGGGCGTTTCCCGCCAGATTCCAGGAACCCGTTTTCCTCGTAAACAACGTAGCCGTTGGACGCCAGCCGGTTGATATGCGCCTCCGCCATCGCCCTGCTTGCGTACGAGGCTACCTTTACCGCCCATACGTGCCGGGAGTCCACCGACTTCCCCTTATAATACTCGTCCATTATCTTCAGGCCGTTCGCCGTTGGCTTTATTGTCAGCTTTTTTTGCCCGGCAGCCGAAAACTGGTCTGCTTTCATGGTTTGCACAAAGTAGATGCCGATGGTTCCGCCGCTCCTGGTTATTTTCACATTATCTATGGATATATTCAGGTTGTTGTTCGATTCGACCATATCCTCTTTCTCGGATAAAACAGCCGCTTTGCCCTTTCCGTTGGTTCCGCGAAACTCGTCCGAGTAATCATCGGCAAGGGCGCTGTCGTGTCCGGCCCAATGTTTTCTCCAGTTTTCCAGGAAATCGGTTATTTCCTGGGCGGGGACGGGGCGCTCCAAAGGCATATCAAGCGCGGCTTGCCCCTGCTCCACTTCCGGGTTTTTCCACGCTGTCCAGTCGCGTTCCAGCAGGTTCTTGGCCTGTTCGTCCGTGATGGAAGAAGCTATCTCATTCACCTTCTGGTAGGAGATGCTGGCGCCGCTCCTCAGCCCGTGGATGTTTTGGCCTATGAAACTATCCTTGTTGGCCATGAAAATCGCCACCACCACACGCGGTAGGTCTGCCTTATCGGCTCCCAGCTTGCGGGCAAGGCCGAACAAAGTGTCGCCCGAACGGATTTTCAAAATATTCTG
>JAHFEI010000023.1 GCA_023248615.1 Nitrospinales bacterium
GTCGAATATGTATTTAAAGGTTTGCATCGCGAAGAGCAGGTATCCCGCCGTGGTGTGTAGCACCCCCTTCGGCTTGCCTGTGGAACCGGAGGTATAAAGGATGAACATCGGGTCTTCCGCATCCATCTCTTCCGGCATGCAGTAGGCGGAGTAAGGCTGTTTTTCCATTTCCTCGTGCCACCACACGTCGCGTGGCGGGTTGAAGGCGACCTTCTCCTTGCAGTGCCGCACCATTATCACCCTGCGTATCGGGGAAGAGCCTTTAATGGCCTCGTCCGCTATCGCCTTTAAGGGGATGAACTTTTTGCCACGGTATCCGCCGTCTGCGGTTATCAGCACTTCGGGGGTGGAATCCTCTATCCTGTTTCTCAGCGATTCCGCCGAGAACCCGCCAAACACCACGCTATGCACCGCGCCTATGCGTGTGCAGGCAAGCATGGCTATCGCCAACTCCGGCACCATCGGCATGTAGATGGCGACGCGATCCCCCTTTTTCACGCCGTTGCTTTTCAGCGCCAGCGCAAAGCGGTTCACCTCGCGGTGCAAATCCTGGTAGGTCAGCACCCTCGTGTCGTTTTCGTCGTCCCCTTCCCAGATGATGGCGGCCTGGTTTTTCCTGCTACCCGTGGCGTGGCGATCTACGCAGTTGGCCGATACGTTGAGCCGCCCCCCTTTAAACCACTCCACTTTCGCTTCGAAGAAATTGTGGGCGCTCACGGTATCCCATATTTTGAACCAGTCCAGCTCCCGCGCCTTTTCGGCCCAGAAGGCATCCGGCGCGGCTATGGAGCGCTTGTATTCTTCCCTGTACTCCTCCAGCGAGCGGATATACGCCTTTTGTGCGTCTTCTTTTTGCGGATGGATTACGCGCCCTTCGGCCATCATCGATTTGATGCTGTTATCAGCGGACATGGCTACCACCTCCCGGTTCCCTAACGGTTTGCTACCTTACGAAATTTTAATCCCCCTTTGGCGCAAATTAAAGCTTTTTAAACTCTTCGGCTTGCGGCGGCGGCTACGCTGTTGGATAATGTGTACCGGTATGGGAGAAAAATAGAGTGGCGGATATAAATGACTGGCGCAAAAAAATAGACCTGCTTGATGGCAGGATTATCAGCCTGCTGTGCGAGCGCACCGAGTGCGCCGCGGAGATAGGAAAAATAAAATCCAAATCCGGCAAGCCGGTGCTGGATCCAACGCGCGAGGCTGAGGTGATGGCGCGCCTGAGAGGCCTTAATAGGCTCCTGCCCGAAAAATCGCTGGAGGCGATTTACAGGGAAGTTTTCTCCGCCGCCCGTGCCATTGAAAAGCCGATTGCCGTTTCCTTCCTGGGGCCGGACGGCACATTCTCCCACGAGGCGGCTATAGGTATTTTCGGCTCGTCCTGCGAGTTTAGGCCGCAGGCCGGGTTTGAGGGAGTTGTAAACGATGTGGAAAAGGGGCTTGCCGATTTCGGCGTCCTGCCGATAGAAAATTCCATAGAGGGGCCGGTAAACGCGAACCTGGACCTTCTACGGGATTCGCCGCTGTCCATTTTCGGCGAAAAAACCATTGCCGCGCACCAAAACCTCGTCTCCAAACAAAAGGACCTTAAAAAGGTTGAGCGGCTTTATTCGCACCCGCAGCCGCTGGGGCAGTGCCGCAAGTTTATCCTGCGCGAACTGCCCGGCGTGGAAATAATAGAAACGTCCAGCACCAGCGCCGCCGCGCAAAAGGCGTCGAAAGATAGCGCATCCGTCGCCATCAGCTCGCTTACCGCCGCGCGTAATTACAAGCTGAACGTGCTGAAAAAACGGATTGAGGATTTTGCCGACAACAATACCCGCTTCATCATCCTTTCCGGCCAGACGCTGAAGCGGACAGGGAAAGATAAAACTTCCATAGCCGTGACAATAAAAAACAGGCCGGGCGAACTGTACCGACTGTTGGGCGTTTTTAACAAGGCGCGGATTAACCTTACAAAAATCGTGTCGCGCCCCATACCGCGCTCCAAGTGGGGTTACATCTTCTACATAGATTTCGAGGGACACCGCGAAGACAAAAAAGTGGCTGGCGTGCTGAAACAGGTTGCCCGCATGGGTGAATCGCTAAAAATATTGGGCTCCTATCCGAGAGAGAAATGAAAAAAACTTTTGAGAGACTCGTCCCCGAATATATAAAAACGATTAAAGCGTACGAGCCGGGAATGCCGGTGGAAGAGGTGGAACGTGCGCTGGGAATAAAGAAGTGTATCAAGATGGCTTCCAACGAAAACCCGCTCGGCCCCTCCCCTCTCGCTACCAAGGCGATTTTGGATACAGCGAAGAAAGTCCATTTTTATCCGGAAAGCGATTGCTTTTACCTGCGGGAGAAGGCGCTAAAAGCGTTCGGCGTGAAAACCGAGGAGTTGCTTTTCGGCAACGGCTCAAACGAGCTGATAGAGTTGCTTATCCGTTGCCTTGTCCGCAAGGGGGATAACATCGTCATCTCGCAACACGCGTTTGTGGTGTACCGGCTGGTGGCGCAAGGTGTGGGAGCCGATGTGCTGGAGGCAAAAGCCAAGAACCTGGGGCACGACCTGAACGCGATGGCGAAACTGGTGAACAGTAAAACCAAGCTTATTTTTATCGCCAACCCGAATAACCCCACCGGAACCTACTGCAACAAAAACAGCCTGGTGCGATTTTTGGAAAAAGTGGGAAACGTGCCCGTGGTGATGGACGAGGCGTACTACGAATATGCCGGAGCGAAAGATTATCCGCAGACAATGGAATTGCGAAAAGAGTTCCCGAACCTTTTTATCCTGCGCACGTTTTCAAAGGTGTACGGCCTGGCGGGACTGCGCGTGGGCTACGGCATAGGCGACCCTTCCATAGTGAAGTACCTCAATCGGCTACGCCAGCCGTTTAACGTAAACATGGTGGCGCAAAACGCCGCGCTGGCGGCGCTGGGCGACAAGGAGCATATAAGGAAAAGCCTTAGGGTGAACAGGGAGGGAAAAAAATTCCTGTACGCGCAACTTGCAAAACACGGCATAGAGTACTTGCCGACCGAGGCGAACTTCATACTGCTGAAAGTGGGAAAGGGAAGGGAAGTCTTCCAGGCCATGATACCGCGTGGCGTAGTGGTGCGCCCCATGGACGGCTACGGCCTGCCGGAGTATATCCGCGTAACGGTGGATAGCGAGGCGAACAACCGCCGCTTCATCTCCGCCCTACTGAAGACGCTAAAGGCTTTAAGGAAATAAAAAAAACCTGCGGGTTTTGAATTCCGCAGGGCTTGTATCGCTTTGGAAAAATCGGCGGTTAGTGTCCCTTTTTCTCTTCGTGTCCGCCCAGTAGTTTCGCCTGGTTCGGGTGCTGTCCCAGCCATGTTACTTTGCCGCTCTCCAGGTCGTACACGGCTCCGACAACCTTAACCTTGCCAGCGTGCACAAGTTCGCGAATCTCTTCGCTCTTGGCAAACATGTCGGTTATCGATTGCCATACGTTTTCCGTTATTGCATCGCTTACAAGCGCATCGTCCTTTAGCCCCTTCGCCTTGGAACGACTAGCCGCCGGGATGATGCCACTTACCAGCGCCTTGATATTGCCGCCAACCTCTGCGCCTTTGGCGACCGCAGTAACCGCGCCGCACTTGGTATGCCCAAGCACCACTATCAACGGGATATGAAGGTGGCCTGCGCCATACTCCGCAGTACCCAGTTCATCCACATTCGATACGTTACCGGCAACGCGCACGATAAAAAGGTCGCCTATGCCACGGTCGAACACTTCCTCAACAGGTGCGCGGGAGTCGGAGCAACCCAAGACTGTGGCAAACGGCGTTTGGCCTTTCGAGGTCTCCTGCCGCCGCGCCGCGCCTGCGTGCGGGTGCGTCATCTTGTCCGTCGCGTACCGCTCGTTTCCTTCCTTCATCATCTTTAACGCATCGTCTGCCGAAATGGCTGCCGCCACTTCACCAGCAGTTGCAATACCCTGCGCCACGAATAGCGCAAACAAGAACACCGAGGCAAAAACTGCAATCGCTTTTTTCATCTATTTCCTCTCCCCAATTTATGTTGGTTATTAAAAACTCTCCCCACGGGACATCATGGTAACACTTGTTTTTTCCTATCAACCCCAAACTTTTACCATGTTTTAAAACGGGTAGGTTGGGGGCGAAACGGGAGGGCGGCTCCGTGTAGGGTCGGGTTTTAAACCCACCCTTCCTTGTGCCACCCAAATCCCTCTGGGCAGGTTTCAAACCTGCCCCTACAACAACATCCTTTGATAATACTATAAAAAACGCCATGTATTACCTAAAATGCGCAAAAACCCGACCCCATTATTTACGCAACTCCTAATTAAGTAAGGTGTCCCCCAGAATTAAATGAAATCATGAGCTTCAATTGGGCATCTATTTGGAAAGAAAAGGCTCATCCATACGAAGGGCTACATTATGAGCGACATATAGTTACAGTACGATAAGTAAAATTTTGGTTGATATTGTTACCTGTGTTGGTAGAATACGGTTGCTGGATGTGGCCTGCTCAATCCAGTTGTGTTGCGGGCCAAAGTAGCAAGGAGTAATGTAATATGAATCCTGAACTTCAGTTTCTTCGCCGCCTATCCACAATGAAAGTCCTGATTGCGGACGACCAGAGAAACATGGTTACGACCATTGAGAACATGCTCATTTCCATATGCTCGTTCAAAAGGAAATCGAATTCCATTTTCAGGGCAAGCAATGGCGAGGAGGTTTTGAAGGCATTGCTGGACCAGCCAGCAGGAGCGAGTGAACATATAGACCTGCTACTGCTCGACTGGAATATGCCCAAGGTGCCAGGCATTGAAGTCATACGGGCGATAAGGAGTTCCAGCCTTGCGCATATCAAGGACATTCCGGTCATCATGATTACCGGCGAGTCACGCGCCCGCGACGTAAGCAACGCGCTGTACGAGGGGGTTAACAACTATCTCCTGAAGCCGTTTCTGGTGGACGACTTGCGTACGCGCATGAACCCGTTGCTACGGGATTACTGGGCCGGGGCAAAACTTCGCCGCGCAAAAAACCGCCGGGGCGATGTGCGGTATCCGGCGGAGTTGATGAGAATGAAAGTGGAAATGGAATTCGGGGACGGGAGCAGGCATGTAGCTAACGTGATTGACGTTTCAAAGTCCGGCCTTAAGGCGGAACTGGCAAACGGGCAAAGGCCGACAAACACGGATGTAAAAAGCCTCCATTTCCCCACGGTGGGGATGACGGGCGAGTTTGTCAATTCCGTCAATTCCCTTGTTTCGCTTAACGAGACGCCGGAAGACATCGCACAGCCCATCATCTCGGTATGGTTCAAGCTCGGCTTCGAAAACCCCGAAACGCAAGAACGCTGGCTATCATGGGTGAGCGAGGCAAAAAACAAGGAAAGGGCTTATAGGAGCCAACTGGTCTAGCCAAAAATCTCCCGCTATATCCCTCCCCTTGCGAGGGATATCTTTGCATAACCATTTTTCGCACGATACAAAAAGGAATTGGATGCCAGATCAAGTCCGGCATGACATCCATTGGGTCATGCTCCATTATTTATGTTTATCTCAATGCCAGAGTGGTTTGACATGTTTTACAGATAAGCGTAGCCTCTTCCATATGGGGAATGCGGGTTGATGAGGCCATCCGGGAAATGTCGCAGAATCTACTGGAGAGAAAAATAAAGTGATAAACGGGCTAATCAACTGGCTTGATGAGCGGATGGGGATAGTCCGGTTTTACCGCGAGCAAATCGCGTATGAACTGCCCGAGGGCATCAACTATTGGCGACTTTTCGGCGGACTCACGATAGGATGTATAACAATCCAGATTTTATCCGGCTTTTACATGCTCTCCTACTTCATGCCGGAAATGAATCAGGCCCATCAGAGCATAAGGAATATGTGTCTTCTCTCGCCCTCCGGCGCCATAGTCCGCAACCTGCACCGATGGAGCGCCACTTTTGGGATAACGTTTGTTATGGTACATGCTTTTCATGGAATGGCCATAAGGGCCTACCGTGCGCCTCGTGAGATCAATTGGTGGTCGGGCATGCTACTTGGTACGATATTCGTCCTTTTCCTGATTACCGGAGTAATCCTTCCCTGGGATTGGCGGAGTTATCTGGCGCTTACAGTTTGGTCGGACTGGGTGAAACTTATCCCCGGCGTTGGCGGGTATTTGCAAGGCCTCATTCTTTCGGAGTTCTCGTTGGGCCGCGATTACATTGTCCATATCATGTTGCTTCCGGCCATGCTTTTTGCGGTACTGGGGGTACATATAATCGTTATGAGACGGCTCGGCCTGTCTGCAGGGGTGCAAAATATGGGGGAAACCGCGATGCCCGATACCGTGGAAAAGCCGAAAAAAGGAATTCAGTGGTGGCCCCATTTCGTGCTTAGGCTGGCGGTTGTCTTCATGGTTGTAACGGCGGTGATGGTAGCGCTTGCCACGCAGATACAGGTGCCGTTCCATGCGCCCTATACTATCCCGCTACCGGACGAAGGAGAAGGTATTCCCGGTCCGGAGTGGTTATTCCTCCTCTTTTGGCAGGGGTTCAAGCATTTCAGGGGAAGCCTCAAAACCTACAACTTTTTAATGCCGCTTTCAGCCATTTCCCTTTTCATCGTCATGTTCATGCTTCCTTTTTCCAGCAGGATTTCATTTTCCAAAATTCCGGGTTTAAAAGGAATAATCGGAAAGATCGCCGCCATGAAACCAGGATTTCTAAAAAGTTTTATGTACGTTAGCCCGGTTGTCTTGTTTGCAACCATTGTTTTCCTCGCAATATTTAATAGCGGACACAAGGCCAAATCCCTAGGTTGCGATTCCTGCCATACTGGAATGGAGCACAGGACTTTTCTGATGTCAGTACCTCCGAGTGTGGACAAATATTACAATGCAGGCAAGACAGGCAGTGTCGGAGCCTCTGGCATTCCCGTCCTGATTCCGAAAGACGCATATTGGCAGGTGAGACATCTGTATGAGCCGAATTCATTTGCGGCCGGGTGGTGACCTTGCGCAATAGGAGAAAAGCGGCGGGTCGCAAAGGTATTTGCTTGGACCTGCCCTAAGCTAAATAAATCTTTGCCCTCCGGCAAAAAAGAAGAAAAACCGTCGCGGTGCTTTCGAAATCAAGGGGAGAACGGGGAAAATGTTTTTAGGGCATCTTGGCGTGGGGCTGGCCGCAAAAAAGTACGCGCCCAAAACATCGTTGGGAACGCTTTTGCTTTCCGCCACGCTCTTGGATATTTTGTGGCCCGTATTTTTGCTTCTGGGGCTGGAGCAGGTGCGGATAGAGCCGGGCAACACCGCCATTACCCCGCTTAATTTCACCAGTTACCCGTACTCGCACAGCCTGCTGGCCACAGCCATATGGTCAACGGCGTTTGCCCTGGCCTATTGGCGGCTTTCGGGATACCGCAACGGCGCGTGGGCGGTATTTCTTGCCGTTGCCAGCCACTGGGCGCTCGATTTTATTTCGCACGGGCCGGATATGCCTGTCTTTCCGTGGGGCGAATTAAAAGTGGGCCTCGGCCTTTGGAACTCCGTACCGGCAACCCTGCTGGCGGAAGGGGCAATATTCGGTTTGGGTATTTTTATCTATCTGCAAACTACGCAACCAAAAAGTGGGAAAGCGCAATTTGCGTTGTGGTCGTTTTGGGCGGTTTCGGTGCTGGCGTATTTCGGTAGCGTATTCGGGCCGCCGCCTCCAGGGGAAAAGGAGCTTGCCGTATTCGCGCTGTTCGGCAGTTGGCTAAGCCCCGCATGGGGCGTGTGGGTGGAAAAAACCAGGGAAGTCAGATAAACCACTCCAGGACAAGAAACAGCAGGGCGGCGGCAAGCGGTATCTGGAACCGCTCTTCGTAGATGGTGAACTTCGATTCGCCTATTGCGCTTTTTTCCTGCTTTCCTATGGAGTCTATCACCGGGGAGATATCCAATCCGCCGCCAGAAGACGAAACAAACAGCCCGCCGGTGGCATCCGCTATTTTCCGTAGCATGGAGGTATCGAGTTTCGTAAAAACCATCTGCCCGGCCTTGTCCTTCTTGTACCCCAACAGTTTCCCGTCCTCGTCGCGCATCGGTATTGGCGAGCCGCTTTCCGAGCCAAGGCCGACCGTATAAATCCTTATCCCCTGCGCCGCCGCTTTTTTCGCCGCCTCCAGCGGGGCGCCCTCGTTGTCCTCGCCGTCCGTAACCAGCACTATGATTTTCGATTTTGCGTTGCTCAATGCAAGCGCCGCCGCCGCCTTTTGTATCGCGCCCGTAATATCCGTCCCGCCGCGCATGGCGGCGTTGTAACCGACCGCCCCCAAGAACATTTTCAGCGTGGAAACGTCGGTAGTAAGCGGGCATTCCACCACGCTATCACCCGCGAAGACTAAAAGCCCCACGCGGTTTCCGCCCAACGCCTGCGCCAGTTTTTCCACCTCTTTTTTCGCCTTGGCCAAACGGTTCGGCGGTATGTCTTCCGCCGCCATGCTGTAGGAGGTATCCAGCGCCACCATCAGGTCCACGCCGCTACGCTTCACCTGCATCTGCTTTGCGCCCCACTGCGGACGCGCCAATGCAACCGCCACCAGCGCAACCGCCACGATGAGCAAGACGAACTTTACCTTCTCCCCGGCGCGCCGTTGGCCGCTTACCAGCCTTTGCGACAGCGCCAGCGGCGCAAACCGCGCCAGCCGCTTTCGTGCCTGCCTGCCGAACCATGCAAACATCACGATGAACAGCGGCACAAGCCAAATGAAATTTATCTGCTCCCAGCTTCCCCACCTCATTCCGGCAGGCTCCGCAAAATCTTTTTGGAGACCAGCGCCTCAACGGAAATAAGCAAAAGACCCAGCATGGCAAACGGCGCAAACTGCTCGGTGTACTCGTAATAGATTTTGCTTTTTAGCTCGCTCTTTTCCAGCCGGTCTATCGCCTCATATATCCGGGCAAGCTCCCGCTCGTCCTTGGCGGCAAAATAGGCGCCGCCGGTCTTTGCCGCTATTTTTTTCAGCAGTTCGTCATCTATGTCGCTTTGCACCGGCACCGTTTGCCTGCCGAACACCGGATGGTCCATCTGCACGTAGAAAAGCCCGCGCGAGCCGACCCCGATGGTGTACACCTTTATCTTCTCGCCTGCGGCCAGCTCTGTCGCCGTCATCGGGTCTATCAGCCCCCGGTTGTTCATCCCGTCCGTCAAAAGCACGATGATGCGCGATTTGGCCTTGGAATCCTTCAGCCGGTTTACGCCGTTGGCAATCGCCATGCCTATCGCCGTGCCGTCTTCCACCATCCCGCTCGTAACCGGCTTGATGAAAGAGGCCAGTACGCCGTAATCCAAAGTCAGCGGACACTTTGTGAAACTTGTCCCGGCGAAAATTATCAGCCCTATCCGGTCATTCTTCCTGTTGCCTATAAAGCGTAACATGGCGCTTTTTGCCGCTTCTATCCGCGAAGGGGCCATGTCCATTATGTCCATGCTGGTGGATGTATCCAGCGCAAGCATGATATCTATGCCCTGTGTTTTTATCTCCTGCATGCCCGCGCCTGTCTGCGGACGCGCCAACGCCGTGATGAAAAGGGCTACTGCCAGCATCCGCAGGATAAAGGGAAGGTGCGCCAGCCTGGCTCCCGCCGGAGGGGATATCTCCCGGATGGCGTCGAGCGACGGGAAAATAATAGCCATTGCCTGCCGCCTGCGGCGCAGGTATATGTATATCCACGGCGGTAAAAGCAAAAACAAAAGTAGCAGGTATGGGTCTGCAAACCTCATAAAACTTCCAGGTAAATATTGCGCATTGTTTGACAAAACATTCTGTGTTTGCTAAGGTTATCACAAGTCTATGTTTCGTAAAAATCAATCGCCATCAGGTGGACGTCGCGGTTTCGGCGGGTCCGGCCAGCGCGACCAAAAGAAAAGCCAGGAACAGGCGCCCAAGCATGTTTCGCCCAATTACCAGGTAAACATGATGCACCACAACGCATCCACCCAGCGTCCGCAACAGCCGAGCTACCCATCCGATTCCGCTCCCGGCGGGTTCGCCACCAAAGCGAGGGGCGGCGGGTTTGGCAAGCCCAGGGGAGGCGGCTACGGCAAGCCAAGAGACGGCGGCGGGCAGGATTTCGGCCCACCCAAACCGAGAGTGAATTTCGACCGGCCCCCATCTGCGCCGCATGCGCGTAAGGGGCATTTCAATATCAACGTGGAAGTGAAGGATGAGCTATACCACTCGTTCAATGAGAAGCTGAAGGCAGACGGGAAATCCTCCAAAGAGGTGCTTAGCCAGCTTATAAGCTTCTATATCATGGGCAAGATTAACGTCTGACCCCTTCCCGCTTAATTTCCGTCCCACCAGCATGCCTGTGAGGGAACATAACCACAGAGCCACAGAGAATGAATATGAACCGCCAAGTCGCCAAGATCGCCAAAACGAAAAAGAAAATGGTTTTGGGATAGGGATGTTTATGAAAAGTTAAACCTCGATTCCGAAGTTAAAATTACTTTCCCCTCCTTCGCAAGGAGGGGATGAAGGGGAGGTTCCTCAACCCCACCTGCGCCTCCCCTTTCAAGGGGAGGAAATTAATTTTGATATCAGCCCTGTACCAAATTATTCTTTTGAAAATATCCAAATCAGGCATATTTATAAATTGTTTTGGGGTATTTTGAATTCCTGTCTTCGGAATCGAGGTTAAAGCGCTCTAGCTCTGTCCCGCGCAAAAGGTTCCCCGGTTTTTACCCGCCCCGCTTTTATTGCGGGAAAAAGGGTAACATAGGCGCATGGGGCAAATACTCCGTATCTATCCGACACGCCTGAAAGCCGAAGACGAACTGGCGCGAGACCTCTCGGAAAAAACTTCCGGCGTTTTGCTTTCGGATTCCATCGTAAGTTTCGACCAATTCGAGCAACGGCTTGTGGACGACCTTGCGGTAAAAGAGCCGATAGGCGAGATAAAACGCTGGCTACTGATACACGAGGCGGTGGCTGGCGCTTCTGGCGGAAACCTTCAAATAGCGGGGCTGGCGGAGACGGAAGGTTTCATACGCTCCACGGGTGAGCTTCTGCAACAAATAAAGCTGGGGCTTGTCCGCAAAAAAGAGCTGGAGCGGATAGAGAGTTTTGCCCCCACCAAAGAAAAATGGCTGAAAAAGGTTTTTGCCGGCTACGAGGCGCTTTTGCATCGCCACGGGCTTTTGGATTCCGCAGATGTCGTAGCGGAACTTATCGGGAAACTGGCGGCGGCGAAAGAACCTCCGCGTTCCGTGGCGAAGTTCTCCGAAATACATGTCCACGGGGTTTTCCATTACACACCGGCAAGGTTTGAGCTAATACGCCTGCTGGGTCGTTTCCGGCGCGTAGCGCTACACTTTCCCCTGCCGGACGAGCGGCGGCGCGTGTTCGATTTTGTGGAGCGCGACATACAAAAATTCCAAAGCCTGGAGGACGAGGCGGGCGGCATCGAGATGGCCTTTGAACAATCCCACGGCGACGACACGGTACTGCAACGCTTTGCCGCATCCCTGTTTTCCGAAAATAAGCCGGAGCCAATCGAGGGGCTGGAAAACCATCTGGAGATAGTCAAAAATTCCGGGCGGTACCGCGAGATAGAAGAGGTGGCGGAAAAGATACTCAAGATGAAGGGGGACATGGAGTGGTCCGACTTCTGCCTGGTTTTCCGCGACCTGGAAAAATACGGGCAAATAGTGGAAGACGTTTTCCGCCGTGCCCGCATCCCCATCTACCTGCGGCGCGGCATACCTTTGCGCTCCAACCCGTACGTGCGCACCCTGCTGGGAATATTCGATGCCATTGAAAGCGATTTCGAGCGTGATGAGGTGGCGCGGCTTGCGTCGTCGCAATACTTTTCCTTCCTGCCGAAAGGCGTGGAGGGACACGATGTCGATAGGGCGCTGGTGAAAGCCGGAATAACAAGCGGCGGGCCGGACAGGTGGAACAAAAGGCTGAAAAACGCGAATTTAGACGCAAAGGGGCGCAAGGCCGCCGCGAAGATAAAAAAACTGCTCGCGGGGCTGGAGAAGCTTGGAAAGGCGTCACGCGCCGGGAAATGCCTCGCCGCGTTCAACAGCGTAATAAAAATGCTGGGGCCGAAGGAAATAGACGGTCAGCAACCGTACTCGCTACGCGACTCGTACTGCAAGGGGCGGTTTGAGGAAGTGATGCACGAGACGCAAGAGGCGCTTGCCGATACCGGGATGGGACAATCACCTTTTTCGTGGCGCACGCTACGGCGGGTGATGCTCAACTCGCTGGGCAACGCGCACACGCCGAGTTGGTCTGGCCGCAACCACGTTTACGCGCTAAACGTACACGAGCTGGCTGGCCGCCGGTTCCACGCGGTATTCATCTGCGGACTGCACGATGGCGAGTTTCCCTTAAGCCTCCAGCGTGGCTCCATACTTTCGGAATCGGAGAAAAGGGAGTTTAACCGCCGCCATGCCGATATCGTACTCGCTGAAATGCCCAGGCATAAGAGGGGGCGCGCCGTTTTCTCGCGCCTAGGCGAATCGTGGGAGGAAGAGTCGTTCATATTTTACCTTGCCGTGCGGGCGGCGGTATCGAAACTCATCCTCTCCTACAGCGCGACGGACCTTGCCGGGCGCGAGTTGTTGCAGTCGCCGTTCATTGAAGAGATACATGACGCCTTCGACAAATTACCGGAAGAGGAAACCAAGCCTGTGGCGCTGGAAAAAGATTTCGATGCGCAACTGGATACGGCGGCAATGGAGGCGAAACTGCTGGGCGATCTGTTTACCAAAACGGCGGATGAGGCGGGAGGCCTGCGCGGCTATTATCGCCATATGGCGCAATGCGCCGCTTTTCGCCTGTCGTGCGAAAAAACGCGGATGGAGCTTGGGCGCATCAGCTTCTACGGCGAGTACGATCCGGTGCGCCGCGCCGCCGCCGCCAGCCGCTTCACCGGCAAGCTGGATGGGGCGCACAGCCCCGCGCTTGCCACGTTTTTCCGCGATACCGTAAAGCGCACCTTTTCTCCCTCCGCGCTGGCGCAGTATGCAAAATGCCCATTCCGTTACTTTATGGAAAGGGTGCTAGGCTGTGGGTACACCCCGGTTCCAACAGCGGAAATAGAGCGGACTACGGAGGGGAGCGTCATCCATAAGGCGCTGGAATACTACTACAAGACAGCAGGGATAAAGGCAAGCCCTCCACTGCCGCCGCGCCCCGAACGATGGCGCCTGATGCAAACGGCGGCGCAACAGGCGTTCAAGGAATTCCAGGCGAAAGGAATTGAGGGGGAAATGCGGCTGTGGAAAATCACGCAGGAGCAGATACTGGCGGCGCTGGAACTTTTTCTGGACGAGGAGGAAAAGCTTTTTGCCGAGGAGCCGTTTGAGGCCCTGAAGACGGAGCTTAAGTTTGGCGTAGACCGGGAAGGCAAAGGGAAGCCGCTCGCCATTACCGTGGACGGTGAAACCATATTTGTCACCGGAACCATTGACCGAGTAGACCACCTGCCGCAATCCCGAATGTTGCGCGTTATCGATTACAAGTATTCCGCAAGCGTGACGGCCCATAAAAAACTTTTGAAGCCCGATACGTTCTGCGTGGAAAGTTTCCAACCCCCCATTTATCTTTTCGCGGCGCTGAGGCTTTTGGGAGAGACGAAAAACGCGGCGGGAGCCTATGCCGCTTATATTTCCCTTAAAAAGGAA
>JAHFEI010000240.1 GCA_023248615.1 Nitrospinales bacterium
TACTGGAAATTCTCTATGCCTCCGGTATGCGGGTCTCGGAGCTTATCAGCCTGAAAACTTCCGCCGTGCAGAAAAAATCCTTGAACGGACGGGTGGTGCATTACCTCATTGTGCGCGGCAAGGGGGATAAGGAACGCATCGTGCCGCTGAACGATACAGCGGTAAAAATCCTGGGGGAATACCTTGCGTTGCGTGAAGAAAAATCCCCCTGGCTTTTCCCCTCGCGCGGTGAAAGTGGGCATCTCACCCGGCAGCGGCTGGGGCAATTGCTGAAGCAACTTGCGACCAGGGCAGAGATGGATCCGGAGTGTGTTTCCCCGCACGTGCTGCGGCATTCCTTCGCCAGCCACCTGCTGGGGAACGGCATGGATCTGCGCGTGTTGCAGGAACTGCTTGGCCATGCGGATATTTCTACCACACAGATTTATACGCATATCGCTGGCGATAAACTCCGGACGCTGGTAGAAACGGTGCATCCGCTGGCAAAGAAGGCCGCGCACAAAAAACTGGAGGAAATCTAAGGTATGACCGACATCGTCACCCTCCTCTCCGGCCCGGAGCTTCCGCCCGCTTCCGGCGGCAAACCGAAGCAGCTCGTTATCCTGTTACACGGGCTTGGCTCGGACGGGGACGATCTCATCGGCCTCGCGCCGGAATTTGCGGAGATTTTGCCGGACGCGCAGTTCCTTTCGCCCAACGCCCCGTTCCGCTGCGATATGTCGCCGTTCGGCTACCAGTGGTTCAGCCTGCTCAGCTACGACCCCCAGGCGATGCAAAAAGGCGCGGAGCACGCCGCGCCCATCCTCAATCACTTTATTGATGCGTCGCTGGAACGCTTCAAAATGAAGGATAGCCAGCTTGCGCTCGTCGGGTTTTCACAGGGCACGATGATGTCGCTTTATGTGGGGCTGCGGCGGGCACAAGCCTGCGCGGGCATTCTGGGGTATTCCGGCGCGCTTCTCGATAGCCCGCTGAAGGAATCCGTGGTGAAATCCAGGCCGGAAATCTGCCTGGTGCACGGGATGGCGGATCCGGTTGTGCCCTTCATGGCACTGGATAACGCCGTGCGCAACCTTGAAGCGGCAGATGTACCCGTGGAATCGCATCCGCTCTCCATGCTCGCACACGGCATTGACCAACGCTGCATCGAGATCGGGCGGAGTTTCCTGAAGCGTGTGTTCAAGAAATAATTTCACCGCGCAAATACTGTGGTAATATAGGCACTGTCTACCCTATCCGCATATGGAAGAATGATGATAAACGCACTGCCTGAACATCCCACAATCGCCGTACTCATCCCGTGCTATAACGAGGAAATCGCCATCGGGAAAGTCGTTCGGGATTTTTGTGCCGCGCTGCCCCAGGCAGCCATTTACGTCTACGATAATAATTCGACGGATCGCACCGTGGAGGAAGCTGAAAATGCCGGTGCACTGGTGCGTCGTGAGCGGTTGCAGGGAAAAGGCAATGTCCTCCGGCGTATGTTCGCGGATGTAGAGGCAGATATTTATGTGCTGGTGGATGGGGACGATACGTATGATGCTTCGTGCGCACCCCAGTTGATCGCACATCTGATTGACGAGCGGCTGGATATGGTGAATGCCGCCCGCGAAACGGATATTCAGGCGGCTTATCGCCCCGGCCATCGGTTCGGCAACCGTCTGTTGACAGGGCTGATTTCCTATATTTTCGGGAAGCAGGTGAGCGACATATTATCGGGGTACAGGGTGTTTTCCCGCCGGTTCGTCAAATCCTTCCCCGCGCTTTCGACAGGGTTTGAAACGGAGACAGAGCTGACCGTTCATGCGCTTGAGCTGCATATGCCGCTGGCGGAAATCAAGACTCCCTATAAGGACAGGCCGCAAGGTTCCGCAAGCAAGCTCCACACGTTTCGGGATGGTTTCCGGATACTGAAAACCATCCTCATCCTGGTAAAAAGGGAAAGACCCATGCAGCTTTTTTCTTTAATCGCGGGAATTTTCTTTCTTATCGCAATCGTGCTTTTTATCCCGCTCCTGATAACGTACCAGCAAACGGGTCTGGTTCCGCGCATCCCCACGGCGGTGCTGGTGGCGGGCATTATGGTGCTATCGTTTTTGAGCCTGGTGTGCGGCATTATTCTGGATAGTGTCACCTGCGGCAGAAGGGAGGCAAAACGGATATGGTATTTACGCATTCCAGTGCTTCATAACGGCAAAACCCCTTCGGATAACGCATAGCCTTCATGCTTCGTAAAATATACAGGCTTTTTGATGGAGATGCAGTAAGTTTACGGCAGGTGATTACTATTTTGTTCGCCGCCAGCATTATCTTTAATCTGCGCGCGCTCACACATCAACCGCTTTTCACCCACGACGGGTATTTCCATAATCTGTTCATCGATAATCTGGCTGAAGCGTTCCGCAACGGCCATTTTTATCCGCGCTGGTTATCGGGCATGGATGGAGGATGCGGCGAAGCATCGTTGTTTTTCTATCCTCCGCTGGCGTATTTTTTTGCCCTGCCGTTTTATATTCTTACAGGAAATGCCGGATGGGCGTTCACACTGCTTTCCATCCCCATCACCTGGCTTGCGGGGTTGGCGATGTACCGCTATCTCCGGGAGTTTGTCCTTCCGGGCGATGCACTGATCGGTGCGGTGCTGTATCTGTTCCTTCCCACGCGGGAAGCTACTTTTTATCTGGGTGGCGTGATGTCGGAATATGTAGCGTATACCGCTGTGCCGCTTCTGCTACTTTCACTCCGACGGCTTTTCCACGGCGAAGGGCGTTATGTGTTCCTGCTGGTCGCCTCCATGAGTTTCACGCTGCTTTCAAGTGTCAGTATGACCACGATTCTTTCGCTCTTTATTCCGCTTTACGCAATCTATGAATGGCAGAACACTCGACCATCACGGCAGGAACTTCGGATAATTTTTATCCGTCTTGTCGGCGCGGGAATGCTGGCAATTCCACTTTCCGCCACACTGCTCGTGCCGTTTTACACAGAGTTCCGCAACGTACACCTCGGCAATCATTATCCGCTGCTTGATCCCGCCAAAGAATTCTTGCTGTTGTTGAGTCCATTCTGGATGCTGGCGTGGTATCTTACCTTCTCGCTGGTGATCTATTTTCTGCTGAAACTGCGCCGCGCGCCGCTGGAGCCTTCCCTGCGGCGGCAAACACGATTTCTGGGAATCCTCCTGTGCTATCTGATCTTTCTGATGACTCCCTTAAGCCTTCCGCTTTGGCTGCATTTCCCGCCTCTTCAAGCGATACAATCGCCGGGGCGGTTTGGGTTCTGCCTTGCTTTTATCTGGGGGGTGCTTGTGGCAATATATGTAGCGCATTTCCGGGGCGGCAGCATGAAAAATATCCGGGCGGCGTGGATCATTTTTGCTGTTCTCCCCTTTTCCTATAACACTACGGATAATTTTTCTCATAAGATACTTCGGGAATATTCCGTGCGTCCATTCCATGAATTCCTGCCCAAAGACGTGGAAATCACCCGCTGGACAGTTTCAAAGAACATCATCGAAGCGGCGGCTGATTGCCAGCAGAAAGCGCAGGTGCTGGAAGGAAAAGCCACGGTCGGCATAATCGGGTGGAAACCTTATTCTTTGGGATTCAGTATAGATGCTGATACCCCGGCCAGCATCAGGCTTGGCCAGTTTTATTACCCCCATTGGAAAGTAACGGAGGGTGTGGCGACGATTTCCACGGATGCAACCACCGGGCAGCTTACGCTGGCAGTTCCACCTGGGAAACAGACCATCCATCTGGCGTTCGTG
>JAHFEI010000241.1 GCA_023248615.1 Nitrospinales bacterium
TTCAGCTCTATGGAGCCATCCGCCTTGCGGTAGGCCAGCGTATGTTTCATCCAGTTCACGTCGTCCCTTTTCGGGTAGTCGGTGCGGGCATGCGCCCCGCGGCTTTCGCAACGGGCAAGTGCGCCTGCGATTATCAGTTCGCTATATTCCAGCATATTGGAAAGCTCCAGCGTTTCGATAATCTCGGTATTGAAAAGCCGCCCCTTATCGGTAACACGAACTTTTTTGAACCTTGCCTGCAACGCCTTTATCCCGACACTGGCAAGAGCCAGCCCCTCGTTGCTCCGGTACACGCCGACATACTTGCTCATCATGGCCTTCATGTCGTCGCGGATGTCGTTCGCCGATTCGGTAGCGGGCGTATTCATAAGGTCGTCTATCCGCTTGCGGGCCTTGCGTAGCTCTTCCGCCTCGTTTATCTTTTCATGGGACGCGCCCAGCGTATAGGCCAGCGCCGATTTGCCAACGCGACGGCCAAACACGGTGGCATCCAAAAGCGAATTTGTGCCAAGCCTGTTGGCTCCGTGTACCGATACGCAGGCGCACTCGCCGGCGGCGAAGAAACCTCGCGCCTTTGTCTTTTGTGCATCCAGTATTACCTGGCAATCGTTATCAACCGGGATGCCGCCCATGCTGTAATGCGCGGTAGGCTGGATAGGTATCGGATGGTCTATGCAGTCGATGCCCAAAAAGTCTATGGCAAGCTGGCGTATCTGCGGCAGTTTGTCGATAATCTTCTCGCGGCCCAAATGGCGCAGGTCTATGTAGACGTAATCCTTGCCGTCTACGCCCCGGCCCTCGTTGATTTCCGTCTGCTCTGCGCGGCTTACAATATCGCGCGGGGCAAGCTCCATGCGGGATTTCGCGTACTTCTCCATGAAGCGCTCTCCCTTGCCATTCAGAAGGTAGCCGCCCTCGCCACGCGCCGCCTCGGACATCAATATCCCCTGCCCGTAAAGGCCGGTGGGGTGGAACTGCACGAACTCCATATCCTCCAGCGGTATGCCCGCACGGTACGCGGCCATTATGCCGTCGCCGGTATTGGCAAACGCATTTGAAGTGATGCTGTATGCCCTGCCGTAGCCGCCGGTGCCGAAAATAACCGTCTTGGCGTGGATGGTCTCCAGTTCGCCGGTCTTTATGTTCATCATCACCACCCCGCGCGCGCTCCCATCCTCGTATATCAGGTTCAGGAGGTACCACTCGGAGTAGAAAGTAATATCCGCTTTGTGCTTCATTGCCTGCTCGTACAGCACATGCAACATGGCGTGGCCCGTACGGTCTGCCGCGTAGCAGGCGCGTGGGTGCGAATGGCCGCCGAATTCGCGCTGGGCTATGCGCCCATGCTCATCGCGGGAAAACGGGCAACCGAGCCGCTCCATCTCTATAATCGTTTCCGGAGCCTCGCTCACCATAAGCTCTATCGCATCTTGGTCGCCCAGGTAATCCGAACCCTTTACGGTATCGAACATATGGCTTTCTATGGAATCCCCCGAGGAGTTAGCCAATGCGGCCGCCACGCCGCCCTGTGCCGCCCCGGAGTGGGAACGCGACGGGTAAACTTTTGTGACTACCCCCACATCCACCTTGCCGGCCATTTCCAACGCCGCCCTAAGGCCAGCCAACCCCGCGCCGACTATAACAACATCATGTATTATCATTTAGCCACCTTATACTTAGCCTTACCGATTTCGTAAAGGTCGTTGCCGTAAATATCGTTTATAACCACAGCTTTGAAGTTTACCACTTCCAGCCTGCGTATCGCTTCCGGCCCCAAGTCGTCATATGCTATCACTTCTGCCGCCTTTATGGAGCGGGCGATAAGCGCCGCCGCCCCGCCGATAGCCGCAAAGTACACGCACTTGTGTTTTTTCATCGCATCCACGACCTTCTTGTCGCGCATGCCCTTGCCAATCATACCCTTCATCCCTATTTCCATCAAGCGTTCCGAGTACAAATCCATGCGGTAGCTTGTGGTGGGGCCTGCGGAGCCGATAACCTGCCCCGGTTTTGCCGGAGACGGCCCAACGTAATAAATTACCTGCCCCTTCATGTCGAACGGCAAAGCCTCGCCCTTGTCCATCGAATCCACCAGCCGCTTGTGCGCCGTATCGCGTGCGGTGTACACCACGCCGGTTATCAGCACCTGGTCGCCAGCCTTGAGCTTTGCAACAGTTTCGTCCGACATCGGAGCCGTTATGCTTATCACATCCGACATTACAGCTCGACCTCCTTGTGCCTGCTGGCGTGGCAACAGATATTCACAGCCAGCGGTAACGACGCAATGTGGCACGGGTGCTTCTCGATATGCACCGCCATGGCGAACACAACCCCGCCCAGCCCCTGTGGCCCCATGCCCAAGGCGTTTATCTTTTCCAGCATCTCCGCCTCCATCGCCGCCAACTCCTTATCCGGGTTGGCAGAACCTATGGGGCGCAAAAGCGCTTTTTTGGCTATCGTCATGCACTTCTCCGCGCTACCGCCTATGCCCACGCCGACAATCACCGGCGGGCATGGGTTGGAGCCGGACTCCTCGCACCTTTTTACCACGAAATCTACTATCCCCTTTTTCCCTGCGGATGGGGCAAGCATCGTAAGGCGCGACATGTTCTCGCTACCTCCGCCCTTGGGCGCGGCTATTATTTTCAGGCGGTCGCCCTTCACTATTTCCACTATCACCACTGCGGGCGTGTTGTCCTTTGTGTTTGCGCGGGTAAACGGGTCGCAAATAGATTTGCGCAGGTAGCCCTCGGCATATCCCTGGCGCACACCTTCGTTGATTGCGTCTTCCAAAAGGCCGCCTTCAATATGCACATCCTGCCCCAGTTCTACGAAAAAAACCGCCATGCCCGTATCTTGGCAGATGGGAACTTTTTCGGCGTGGGCTATTTCCGCGTTTTCGATTAGCGTTTCAAACACCGCCTTGCCGACGGGCGAGATTTCATCCTTGAATCCCTTTTTGAACGCCGCCACTACATCGGCGCCGAGGTCTGTATTCGCATTCATCACCATGCCCTTTACGGCTTTCGTGATATCTCCGGCCTGGATTGTCTTCAACATCCCCCCCTGCTACAAAATACGCCTTAACAAGGCGTTATTATCCCCAACCCCGCCCTTCATGTACAGCGAATTTTCCTTGATTTCGAAACAGATGCACTTCGGTACACTTCGACACAACGATACGTTACAGAAAAAAATAGCCCTTTGGGGGTATTGCATTTTTCCGCGATGAGAGTAGCGTAAATGGCGAGGGTGTGTGTTTCCTTCATATTCTGGGCAGTTGCGGAGGAGTTGCGAGTATGGGTGATTTATTTCAGAACCTAGTGCTTTCCATCCCCGGATATACCTACAGCGTAAATTACAATAATGACGGTAGGCCGACGTTCTATCACAGTCCCCAATGCGAAACCATAACAGGCTACAATCCCGAAGAATACCAATCAGACCCGGATTTGTGGAGCAAGATGATTCATGAGGCAGACCGTGCCTATACCCTGCGCTTCTTCAAGGATGTTGCAAAAAATAAAAAGAGAAAGCCGATAGAGCACCGGATTGTCACAAAGGATGGCTCCATTAAGTGGGTGATGAATGACCACGTTGTTGAAACGGACGAAAACGGGAAGGTTGTTGGTGAAAGCGGAGTTATAGTAGACATAACCGAGCGTATAATTGCCGAGAGAAAGTTAGCCGACGCCAACAAGGAACTTGAGTTGTTATATAAAGCCTCTGCAGAGGCAGAAAACCGGTACAAACTGC
>JAHFEI010000242.1 GCA_023248615.1 Nitrospinales bacterium
GAAAACCCTTGAGAAAAAACTCAGGAGAATCTTTAATGTTCTACGGTTACCTGAGTTATGAGGCAATGACTAGAAGAATTTAGCCTCCTTGGGTTACATTCTGCCATGAGGCAACGGGTCATGGAAAATTGGGCGGTATCCGTTCCCCGCCCATGGCATATTCCGGCAGGCAAGCCGGATTACACCGCAGGGACAGGCCCTTCCGGCGCTGGTGCCGCTGGTGCCGCAGGCTCCGCTCCTGGCAACCCCTCAGCCACCGCACCGTTACCATTTCCGTTGCCTTCGACATGCGCCTCGCCGTACACGATGAAGCGCAGTTCTTCAGTATTAATCGTTTCCTTTTCAAGCAGGGTCTGCGCCAGCTTGTCCAGCGTTTCGCGGTGTTCGAGAAGTATGGCCCTCGCCTTTTCCATAGCCTCTTTCACTATCCGCTCCACTTCCGAATCTATCGTGCGGGCAGTCTCTTCGCTGTAATCCTTCGGCTGGGATATCTCGCGCCCAAGGAACATATGCTCCTCGCGCTTCCCAAAGGCCAGCGGCCCTAGCTTGTCGCTCATGCCCCACTTGCAGACCATCCTGCGGGCCAGGTCGGTAGCGCGTTCAATATCGTTGCCTGCCCCGGTGGTCATCTCATCCAGCGCCAGTTCCTCGGCGGCCCTGCCACCCATCAGTATGGCGATGGAGTTCAACAGGTATCTTCGCGGGAAGGTGTGTTTTTCGTCTTCCGGCAACTGCTGGGTAAGGCCCAGCGCCATTCCACGCGGGATAATCGTTATCTTGTGTATCGGGTCTGTTCCCGGCAGGATGGTGGCAACAAGAGCATGCCCCGCTTCGTGGTAGGCGGTATTCTTCTTTTCCTTATCGCTTATCACTGTGCTACGGCGCTCCACGCCCATCATCACCTTGTCCTTCGCATCCTCAAAATCTTTCATCTCCACCTTGTCCTGCTCGTGACGGGCGGCAAGCAACGCCGCCTCGTTGACCAGGTTGGCCAAATCCGCGCCCGAAAAACCAGGTGTGCCGCGCGAAAGTACCTGCATATCCACCCCATCGGCCAAAGGAACCTTGGCGGCATGTACCTTCAATATCGCCTCGCGCCCACGCTTGTCCGGCTGGGGAACTACTACCTGCCTGTCGAACCTGCCCGGGCGCAGTAACGCCGGATCCAAAACATCCGGCCTGTTGGTAGCCGCTATCATTATGACTCCCTCGCTGGACTCGAAACCATCCATCTCCACCAATAACTGGTTTAGCGTCTGCTCGCGTTCGTCGTGACCGCCCCCCAAACCCGCGCCGCGATGGCGGCCTACGGCGTCTATCTCATCTACGAAAATTATGCACGGCGCGTTTTTTTTGCCCTGCTCGAAAAGGTCGCGCACGCGGGAAGCGCCCACGCCCACAAACATCTCCACGAAGTCCGAACCGGATATGCTGAAGAACGGCACGTCCGCCTCCCCCGCTATGGCGCGGGCCAACAGTGTCTTGCCCGTACCGGGCGAACCCATAAGCAAAACACCTTTGGGCAACTTGCCGCCAAGCTTTTGGAACTTGCCGGGCGTTTTAAGGAACTCTATTATCTCCACCAGCTCCTCTTTGGCTTCTTCGATGCCAGCCACGTCCTTAAACGTGATTTTGTTCTTCGACTCCAGCATCAGCTTGGCGCGGCTCTTTCCGAAACTCATTGCCTTCGCGCCGCCGCCCTGCATCTGCCGCATGAAAAACACCCACACGATTATCAGCAACAACATGGGGAACCACGAGATGAAAATGCTCATCCACCACGAGGACTGCTCCGGCGGCTGGACGGTTATTTTTACCTGCTTGGCTCGCAACATTTCCAAAAGCGCCGCATCGTCCGGCGCAAACGTATCGAACGTCTTGGCATTCTTAAACTTGCCCGCGATTGAGTGGCCCTGTATCTTCACCTCTACCACGTCTCCACGAGCCACCGCCTCCGTGAAATCGCTATAGATGATTTCCGTAGGCTTGCCTTGCGGCGGCTTGCTGAATATATTGAAAAGGGCGATCATGAATAGTAGCACAACCAGCCATAACGCCAGGTTTTTCTGGAACTGACTCACTTTGTTACCTCAACATCAAACATTCGTGTCTATATTCGTATTGCGTCTAATGGCCTAAGCTAACACAGGGCATAGGCATAATCAAATATTTAGAGCCGAAAAATATCGGCGGGATTCCAAATGGCGAAGTGTAGAACCCAACTTCACTCGAACGTGTAGCCGCAGGATTCTACGTCGTCCTTAAACCACGGATATTTATGGCAAATAAGCGGCTTTTTGTCCGGCGTACCGTGCAACCCGCAGCTTTTATCCGGCATCAGTTGGCTACATGGGATATCTATTTCCAAAAGCACCCTGTCCGCCGCCTGCACCACTTCCACAATCCGTATGCCCCGCAATGCGTAATACGATTTCGCCTCTTCCAGCGAGCCGTGGTTGCTGATGATATGGCTGGTGACGGATGTTATCCGCACCTTTTTGCAACACTCGCCACACTGCACGCACGCGCCGCCACGCTCCGGATGCTTTCTCATACTATCAATCCCTTTAGCTCGACCGGCGCGGCGATAACCGCATCCGGTGCGCTCTCCAAAACTTCCTGCTCCGGCCTGAACCCGTAGGTTACGCCTATGGTACGCACGCTGGCGTTTTTGCCGGTCATCACATCCACCGCGCTATCGCCGATGAACAACGCATCAGAAGCGCCCACTGCGGCCTCTTCCAAAATAACATCCAGCATCATTCGATGCGGCTTTGGCCTCTCCACGGAATCTCCGCCTTTAACCGACACGAAAAAACGGGAAACGTCCAGGCCATCCAGTATCTTCGTTACGTAAAGGTACGGCTTGTTGCTGGCCACCGCCATCTTCTTTCCCTTGAAGTGCTCCAGCACCTCCATCATCCCGTCAAACAAGATGGTGGTATCCAGCAGGTGGGCCACATAAATATCCTGGAAATGCTTTATCGCCGTATCCAGCGAGTTACCGCCGCCAGTAGCCGCAACAGCCCGCTCTATCAAAGGGCGTACCCCGTTGCCTACATATTCGTAGATAAGTTCATTGGAAAGCGGCGGATGGTCTATTCGCGCAAGGGTGGAGTTGACAGCGTAGGCGATGTCCCTCCTGGAATCCACCAGCGTGCCGTCCAGGTCGAAAATTATCAGTTCCGCGCCAAATTTTTTCACGCCGTTATTCTATCCCAACGCTTCCCGGATTGTCGTCCATATTTGATTGGCGCCGTATGCGTAGTACAATCAAACCGCGTATAAACCACAGGTTTGGCGGGAAAATCCACAATGGTTGATATCCTAATAGAGAACCCTTTAATACTCCTTTTCCTTGTTGCCGCCATCGGCTACCCGCTCGGCAGGATACAGGTAAAAGGAAGTAGCCTGGGCGTGGCGGCGGTGCTTTTTACCGGGCTGGCCGCAGGCTCCATACACCCGAACATGAAACTGCCCGACATCGTATACACCCTGGGGCTGGCGATTTTCGTTTACACCGTAGGGCTTTCCAGCGGCGCAACATTTTTCACATCGTTCCGCAGGGATGGCTTGCGTAACAACCTGTTCGCCGCCGCCGTGCTTGCGCTGGGAGCCGCCCTCACAGTCATCACATCAAAGGCGTACCACATCAAAGGCGCCATCGCCGCCGGGATATTTGCGGGAAGCCTTACAAACACCCCAGCGCTGGCAGGCCTGCTGGACACCATAAAGCACAAT
>JAHFEI010000243.1 GCA_023248615.1 Nitrospinales bacterium
AAGGGCGAGACGCATCCCAGGACTTGAGGATGATAGACGACCTGGGGCTGAAGGTAATTGGCTGACGAAATATTTTCCACCGTACTTGGCGAACTGGAGGAGAACGGCCTTTTGCGGCGCACCGTCTCCTTTGAGGCGTGCGACGGAAGGACGCTAACCCGCAACGGCAAACAGTACCTCCTGTTCTGTTCCAACGACTACCTGGGGCTTTCGCACGAAAGGCGCGTGAAAGATGCCGTAATAGAGGCGGTGGCACAATACGGTTTCGGCTCCGGCGGCTCCCGGCTTATAGCCGGCACCCGGACGCCGCACGAACGGCTGGAATCGCAACTAAAAGATTTTTTGCGTACCGAAGCCGCGCTTTTATTCAGTTCCGGCTACTGCGCCAACAGCGGTATCATACCGGCCATCGCCGGTAAAGGCGATGCGATACTGGCTGACCGCCTGAACCACGCTTCGCTTGTGGACGGTTGCCTGCTTTCGCGGGCGGAATTCCTTCGATACCCCCACCGGGACATGGCGGCGCTGGAGAAACTACTGAAAAAAACGTCCTCCGCAAAGAGCCGGTGGATAATCTCGGACGGCCTGTTCAGCATGGATGGCGATTTGGCGCCACTGGACGACATCTGCGGCCTCGCACAAAAATACGGTGCGCGAGTGTATCTGGACGATGCGCATGCGTTCGGCGTATTGGGCGATGGCGGGCGCGGCACACCGGCCATGTTCGGTGTAGAGGGGAAGATAGACCTGATTGTAGGCACTCTGGGGAAGGCCGCAGGTGGCATGGGCGCATTCGCCGCAGGGAGCAAAATAGCCGTAGATTTCCTGCTTAACCGCGCCAGAAGTTTTATATTCTCCACCGCCATGCCGCCAGCCGTGGCCGCCGGGAACCTGAAGGCCGTCGAAATACTCGGAGAATGCGGAGCGGAAAGGGCGGACTTTCTGCTGACCGTAAATTCCTTCCACACCGAGTTGAAAAGGTTGAACTTTGCATTAAAGGCCGAAGGATATATAATACCTCTCGTCCTGGGAAACGCGAGTGATGCCCTTAATGCCGCGAGGGCATTTTGGGATGAGGGAATTTACCTTCAGGCTGTGCGCCCCCCCGCTGTTCCGGAAGGGACGGCTCGGTTGCGGCTGACCCTTACGGCGCGGCAAACAGATGAAGACAGGGGTGTAATGCTGGGTGCCATTAGGAGAATTATTCCACCCGCGTTGTAACAATCATTGGGAGTGCAGGGCCATCGAAACTAAAAAGGTCATTGTTTTTGACAAGGATCAGAAGAGCAGGCACATAATAGACATCCTATGCCGCAAGCTGGGATGCGTCGATATTGTTGATGTGGAACTACAGGAAGTTTTTGACCTTGAAGTTGCAAAAACCGTAGATAAATACGGTGGCATGGGTGGGCTCTTAGGCAAAAGCGCCCTACCCAAGATAAGCGTAAACCTTTTCATACTCGACTGGGACTCCCCGAAAGGTGGCGCTCCCACACTTATCAAGTCAATAAAAGCAAGGTTCACCGGGATGTACCGCTTTTTGGTAGTCGCCGATAAGCGGCATGCCGCTGAAATGGGAGTGGCCATGAAGGCCGGAGCTACCGATTTCATCCTGAAGCCGTTCTCATTGTCGGAGTTTAAGGAAAAGATGGATAACGTCTTGTCCGCCAAACCGCTTACCGTATCCTCGTTCAACCTGACACAGCCGCCTAAAGAAGCGCCCAAAGGAGTCCCGAAAGCTCCGGCTGTTTCCGCTCCCGCCTGGGGGGCAAAGCCTGCGGTTGCACCAGCGGCGCAACCATCCGTTCCGCCAAACGCTACACAGATAAAGCCAAAATTCCCGCCAATGGCCCAGCAACCTGCCGCCGGGGCGGGCAAAGGCGGCGGCCCCTCGTTCTACACGGCTACCGCAAAAAGAAGGCCGGATAAGGGCGATGCCCCTACTGCCACACTGGTAGACGGCCAGATAGATGGGCACTACCATGAAAAAGTGGATGTGATTGGCGGTGGTGAAAACTGCTACTGGGCAAAAGAGGTTGAGGGCGAAAAAGTGCGGCTGGACTACCTTAGTGCAAAGGGAACCGCCACCGGCGTTGAGGCAAAGGTAATAGACAAGGAAGAGTTCCTGTACAACTATTACCTGTGCGAAGAATACGGTTGCCAGATTTTGAAACGGCTGGGCAAGTGGCCGCCGCCACAGGACCAATAAACCTGCATCCACCCTTCCGGTTAATCCGGCGTCCGCGCCGGTTTTATGGTACTTTTATATCTAATGAGACTTTTTGTTTCGGCGGTCGGGCTAGTCCTCATATTCGAGGGGTTGCCATACTTCCTTTATCCCGACGGCGTGAGGCAGGTGGCAATGTTCATGGCGGGGTCGGATTCGAAATCACTGCGTGTAGGCGGGCTTGCGCTGATGCTGGCGGGTTTGGGGATACTGTATGCTTTCGCTGACCGTTGAAATACTCCTGCTACTTCCGCTGGTGTTCGTATTGACGACTTATACCCTCTCCATGTGGATATCGCGTTATGAACCGAGAAGGCATGCGCGGCCAGGAACAATGATCTACTGGCTCTGCAAGGAATATTTCTGGATGATACTCTACCTTTTTATAGCAACGTTCATTTCCCCCATCGACCAAATGTTGCGCAAGGGCAAGCGCAACTTTACGGTAGACCCCAATGGCGGGCCACTGATAGTCATCTTGCACGGCTATATGTCGGTACCCACCCATTGGCTAATAATGCAACGAAGGCTCAACAACAAAGGGTTCCACAACGTGCTCCGCTACTCCTACCACTCGCTCTCCGGCTCTATAGACGCATGGGCGGAGGAACTGGCGAAACAGATGGAGCCATACCACGGGCAGGGAATAGTGATGATGGCGCATAGCCTGGGGGGATTGGTTGCGGTGTGGGCGGCGGCCAAGATGCCAAAGGGAACGGTGAAAAAAATCATCACCATGGGAACGCCTTTCGAAGGGACGCTTATGTCCGATTTTGCGCTCACCTTCAATGCGCGCAAGCTGTACCCCTACACGCCGGAAATAGAAACCACCAAAAAACTGATGGAAGAACTGGATAAGGATATCGAGTTCGTATGCCTTTGGTCGCGCTTCGACGAACTGATAGCGCCGCCGGAAAGCGCGGCGCCGGAGCGGGCGCGGAATGTGGAAATAAAAGGGATAGGCCATACAGGCTACCACTTCGAGGCGGATATCTCCCGCTTCATCTAGCGTGCTGGTGTTTTTTTACCCTTTATGAACTTGATGCTTTTCACGGCTATCAAGATTTGTGTGTGTTCAAATCCCCAGTTGGCAGTATAAAGGACACCAGCAACAACGACCCTCACGTGTTTGAGAGGTTCGTCATGCTTCGGCCAATTGGGGACATCACGCCATGTCGAGACAAGTTGGATTTCCGAAATATCATCCACCGTTTCGTTGTCCTCATCACCCGGCTCGGCGACCACGCATATCGGATGTTCAAGGCCAAGGATTCCCACAATGTCTTTATGGTCTCCTGCCTCGATGCTTTCATAGTTGGGAAATCCGGCAAATGTTTTCCAGTAAATCTTTCCCGTAAGCGTTACCACCTCTGGATCATACTTCAGGCATTTTTCGGCCCGCGCCACCGAAGGCAGAAACGCAAAAATAATAGCGGCTACCAGCCACACGGTTACTCTGTTTCGCTTCTTCAATTTTTCCTCCATCTTTTTCAT
>JAHFEI010000244.1 GCA_023248615.1 Nitrospinales bacterium
CTGGAAGTGCAACGCGAGGACAAGACGGTGCGGATAACCTTCCTTGGCGGGCAGGTGGTGTATGCCCATGCAGGGGAAGAGGCGATGATGAAGCGCCTGAAAGAGACGATGCTTGCAGGCGGGATGGTAACGCCGGATGGGTGGCGGCACCTGGAGATCCACTCCGGATCGCCGGAGGCATTGTGGTCTACGCTGGCAAAAGTGTTATCGCCGGAGACGGCGGGGCGGTTTCTGCGCAGGCAGGTTACTGACACGCTTTTCGACCTGCTAAGGTTCAAGAAAGGGAAGTACAGCTTTATACCGGAGAAAAAAGTGGATTACCCGTCTACCCTCCTTACGCCCATGGATGTGGATTTCCTGTTAATGGAAGGGTGCAGGATAGCCGACGAGTTTTCGATGCTGGAGCAAAAGTTGCCGAAGCCGACAGTTGTATTGCGTAAATCGATAATGGACACGGCGGAAAAGCCGAAGGCGGAACAGGCTGGAAGCCTAGCGTTGGTGAACTTTGCCGATACCTTGGAATCCGTGGTGCTTCAGGAGCGCGGCATATCGGTAAACGAGCACGAGAACAAGGTGCTTACCGCGTTGCAAAGCCCGCAGGCACTTAAAGAAATTATGAATATAGTGGATCTGTCGCATTTCGACGCCTGCACGGCGACGCTCTCGCTACTTAAAAAACATGTAGTGGTGGAGGTTAGCCGGAAGGAGCTGGCGGCGGCGCAAAAACCCCAGTCGGCGAAGTTGCTGGCCGGTTACTATTTCCTAGCCTTCGCCGTGGCTGTAACATCGTTCGCCGCCTACCACCGCGCTACATATATGCATCCGGAGCAAATGGCTGGATGGAAGGCGTATTCGTCGGCAACCAATTCCGCCCGCGCCAAGTGTGAGCTGGAGGAACTGCTGGCGGATTTGCGCAATTACAAAGGCCTCACCGGCAAAATACCTATCTCTTTGGGCGAGTTGGAGAAAACCGGCATGGTCGCCCATCGCCGCTTTATCGACCCGTGGGGAAGCCCTTACCAGTATGTTTACAAGGACGGCTTCTTTTCACTTTCGTCCAAGGGAGAGGATAGGCGAGCCGCATCGCAGGACGATATCTACCTGTCCCGCTGATACCACTTTGGCTGGACTTCAGGATTGAGGTTTAGCCGTTCAGGATGGCGAGGATTTCCTCAAGCCCCTTTTTGGTCTGGTGTACCACTTCTATGATGGCATCTTTCCCTGCGGCGGTCTTTTTACGTTTTTGGAGCCGTTTTTTCGCTCCCGCGATGGAAAACTTTTCATCGTAAAGGAGCGATTTTATTTCCAGCACATGCTCAATGTCCTGCCGGGAATACTGCCGCCTGCCGTTCTGGCTTTTTCTCGGCTTTAACTCCGCGAACTCCGTTTCCCAATACCGCAACACGTGGGTCTCTATCCCGGCTATGGCGGCAACATCGCTAATCTTGTAGAACATCTTGTCGGGGATGCTCGATGGCAGGTCTGGTATCTCAAGTTGCGAGTCTTCTTTACTTTCCATAATCCTGTCCCTCAATCAAACCATCTACGCCTTGGGTGCGCCATTCGTCCGCCTGATGTTGCGCCAATTCCACGGTTTCAAACGGCGGCGATACAACACCGTAAACCACTTTTTCCATGCGCTCTTCGGTTATGCTGATTTTCAATCCAAGTTGCCGAGCCTTTTGGGCGGCCTCCAATGCTTGCTCTTTCAACCAAATTGGCCCCACGACCAGATATTTTGGTTCAACTGCACCCATAAGTGCAACATTAAATTTTTTAAGCACGGTCATTGCTTTTTCCATGGCGGCCTCGTCCGTTACCGGCTCGGACTCTATGGTGTAGGCTGGCATTGGTCTTAATTCTTCTTCCACCAGCGCGGAAATTTCCTTTTGGCGCAGGGTCGCGAGCATTTTTTCCGCATTTGTGCGGCTTAAAAAAACGCCGAACCGGACCAAAGGTCTTGTCATTTTCCCTTGCGGATAGTTCTCCGCTGGCGTGGGTGGGGCTGGCACGGCAACTACAGGTTGCGGAGCGGAGATGGTGGGTTGTTGCGTATCTTTAGCCAGCGTCGGAGTTTCGTTTCCCGCCACTTCTACCGTTGGAAGCTCCTTGGCAGAGCCATGGATGGGGGGGCTGGCGTTTTGTGTGGCTGGCTCTGGCGTATCGGCAGGGTAAAACTCATACAAGCTCACAAGATAAGACGCCGTTAGGATGAGTAGCAAAATAAGGAACGCAGTCCTCAGGGCGCGGCTGTATATATCAACCGGCTTTTCCGCAGGGCTGTCGTCCTCGCGCCTGAAACGGATGCCGGTACCCTCGAAAAGAAGGTTGAACCGATGTCCGGTTTTTCTCCCGCCCGATACTTCTTCGTCTTTTTTCAATTCACAAATCCGATTTAGGTGTCACTTGGGTAATTCGGGATAAATAGTGTCGCTTTCTAGCCCATTTACAGAAACCCCGACCAAAAGGCCAAGATAATAATTTCCTTTCCAACCCAAGTCCTCGTACAGCGATTCCATAATTAGCCCCCAGTCCCTTTTTGTATGCAACGCGACCATTGGCGCCGAGTTGACAACGCACAATAGGATTTTTATGCTAGCTCCAGAAGAATCCAATTGGTTCTTTTTTTTATTCGCCATAGAAATAAAATCGCGTCCGAATTTAGAACCACTAAAACCAGGACTGAAATTTATGTACACATTAAGAGCTGGGTTTTTTTGCTGTCCATGTTTTTGGGTTAAACAAAAAACCTCAATAGCGCAAGTTTTATCTCCATACTTTGCATTGAAATCGTGTTGGGCCAACTTCTTTTTTGCCTGAAGCGGAACAATTTCGGTAAAACTAAAATCTCGCAACCAAAATATTGACCTCAATTCAGCCAAAAAGGACTCTAGGGCCTCGATGGTTACATCCTTTTGTTTAAAATCAAGACTTCCCAAAAGATCAGATGAAGAAAGACATGTAATTTTACACGCATCTTCCAATCGTCCTATGATTCCTTTTCTTACTTTTTCATCCAGAAGTCTCGGGTCTCTCGTATTCTCATAAATTGAATCCAAATAAGCCAGTGGGCGATCTTTATTTTTAGTTAAAAGGAGCGCTAAGCTAGCCATTGTAAAAGTATCCTACCACTTTTTGTTCCAAGAGGAATGGGGGGTGACGCTATATTTGGGGCTACCGGCAAAAACGAAGGTGATACAGAGTGGAGTAGGCTACCGCTAACCACTCGCAAGCCTGGGGATAATTTCTCCGCCTCGGCATCTCTGTAGAAGAGCTTGGTAGCATAAACAACCCGCATCGGTAGCAACGGGCTTTAGCCTGTCGTTCGTTGCTCCGCAACGAACGACAGGCCTATCCCACCATCCGGAATTTTGATTAATACAAATCCGAGTTAGAATAGCCCGGTGAACGTAGATAGCGCCGTCCGCACGATATCCAAAAACATGGTGATAAACCTTGTCGGCTCCGTATGGCAGGTCGTGCTGGTGATAATAGGGACGCGGCTGGTACTCCACCAGATAGGGGCGGACGCATTCGGCATACTGGCGCTGGTGGGCGGCACCACCGGCTACTTCCTGTACATGGAAATAGGCATCGGCGAAACCGTGGTGAAAAAGGTTTCGGAAAACGGCTCGCCGGAAAAGTTGGGCCCTCTCGTATCCACGCTTTTTTTCTTTAGCGCATGGTTCGGCCTTGCTCTCTCGATGATAGTCGC
>JAHFEI010000245.1 GCA_023248615.1 Nitrospinales bacterium
AGGAGTCCGCCACCCCCAAGAGCGCGTGTAGGCGGTAGGGGCTGTCTGGCGCCTCGTCCATGATTTTGTGGTACAGTTTTTCGGCGCCGTCCCACTTGCCTTTCGTGAATACGCGGTTAGCCTCTTCGAAGTTTACCAGCGCCGTTTGCTGGGCATCCGGCGTTGCGCACCCGGCAAGCACTGCTACGGCGGCGAATGCTAAAAGTTTTTTAACCATAGCCCGATAGTCTAACCCGTATAGCCCCCCGCCGGAAAGGAATATTAGGGGGGCAGGCCGAGGCCGATGTCACGCTTGTGAAACCGACCCGCCCGTTTTTTATTCGGCCTGTATCGAAACCTTTTTCATCTCTATCCGTTCCCTGGGATTGTCGCGTCCGTCGCGCGGGGCGGCCACTATTTCGTCCACCACATCCATTCCCTCTATCACTTCGCCGAAAATGGTGTACTGGCCATCCAGGAAAAACGAGTCCGCTACGCAAATGAAGAATTGGGAACCGGCGGAGTTCGGGTCTGCCGCTCGCGCCATGGAGACAATCCCGCGCTTGTGTTTCATTTTACTGAATTCCTGCCGTACGTTGTACCCCGGGCCACCCGTCCCGTGGGCATCGCGGTCGTCCTCCTTCGAGTTCGGGCACCCTCCCTGTATCATGAAACCCGGAATTACCAGATGGAACAACGTGCCATCGTAAAAGCATTTACCAGCCAGTTCCTTGAAGTTATCAACATGCCCGAAGGCCACATCTGGGAAAAACTTTATTTTGATAGTCCCTTTGGTCGTCTCAATTACCGCTATTTCGTTTTTTGCGTCCGCCACTTTATGTTTCCCTTATATAAAAATTGTTGGCCAAAGCATTTTTTCATTACCCATGCCGCCATGTTTTGCGATGGACAGTATATCCGGAATGCTATTTTCCCATCATCTCTTTTGCGTGCTCACGCGCGGCGTCGGTGATGACCTTGCCGGCGCCCATCCGCGCCAGTTCTTCAATGCGCCCGTTTTCGTCCAGCCGCGATATGTTGACTTCGGTTTGCCCGCCCACAGTTTTTTTCTCCACCACAAAATGGTGGTCTGCTTGCCGGGCTATCTGCGCCAAGTGCGTGATGCATATTATCTGGCAGTTTTTTGCCAACTTCTTAAGTTTTTCACCCACCATGTCGGCCGTTTTGCCGCCGATGCCGACGTCTATTTCGTCGAACACCAGCACCGGAACCGGCTGTACCTTGCCGATAGCACCTTTAAGCCCGAGCATGATACGGGATATTTCGCCGCCAGACGCGATTTTTGCCAGCGGCCTTGGCTCCTGCCCCTCGTTTGTCGAGATTAGGAACTGGAACAGCCCGAACCCGTGCGGGTAAATCTTTCGTGGCTCCCCATCTAATGGCAGGCCGGAACCGGGCGCAGTTTCCAGCGTAACCTCCACCTCGAATCTCGCCCCAGCCATATTCAGGTCGGAAAGCTCTTTTTGCACATCCTTTTTAAAGGCGGCAACTCCCTTGACCCTTTTTTTATGCAGTGCGGACGCTTTCTCCAAAAGCCTGGTACGCGCAACATTGAGCGCTTTTTCCATTTTTTCGCGTTCTTCCCCGGCGGATTCCATGGAGTCCAGTTCCCTCCGCACCTCTTCCCGCATTTTTATCAGGCCTGGCATGTCAGATCGGTATTTCCTTTTCAGTTTTTCCAATAAAGCCAGCCGTGTTTCCACTTCGTGCATTCGGGCCGGGTCGTCTTCCACCCCGGCGCAGAAGGCGCTTATCTCACGCGCGGAATCGGACAGGCGCTCCGCAAGCTCCGAAAAAAGAGCCGCGTGTCCCGCGAAGAACGGGTCGGCGGACTTCAGCCGTTCCATCTCCTTGGCCGCATGCTCCAGCCGGGATATGGCAGACGCATCGGACTCATACAGGTCAGCGAATACTTGCGCTCCTGTCTCCCGTATTTTTTCGGATGAGGCGAGGCGCTTGTGCTCGGCTTCCAGCAGGGCCTCTTCGTTTTCTTTAAGCTCCGACTTTTCCAGTTCGTCAGCTTTGAACTGTAAAAATTCCCGTTGGGCCGTTGCCGCAGACTGTTTGGCGGCTATTTCATGCAGGGCGTTTTCCAGCCCCCGCGCTTCGGCAACAATCGCGGCAACCTCTTCCCGTGCAGATTCCAGCGAAAGGTATCCATCCAGCCATGTGAGGTGGGTTTCCCTGTTCAGTAGCGACTGGTGGTCATGTTGCCCGTGTATGTCTACCATCGATTCACCGGCGGATTTCAGGTCGGAGAGGCCGATTGGAGAGCCGTTCACGAGTGCGCGGTTTTTTCCCTCTTTTTGCAGTGTGCGCCTTACCAACAGCTCGCCCTCTTCCGGTAAAATGCCCAGGGCCTCGAAAGCCGCTGTCGCAGTTTTTATCCGCCTTGCGTCGAAAGCCGCTTCCGCGATGGCGCTGTCTGTACCCTGCCGCAAGACTTCGGAATCAGCGCGTCCGCCCAGCACCAGGTTCAGCGCGGAAAGCACCATTGATTTTCCGGCGCCGGTCTCGCCGGTGATGATGTTTAGCCCTTCGCCGAATTCCGCATGGAGGGCGGTTATCAGGCCGATGTTTTTAATCCTTATTGTCTTGAGCACTTACCTGGATATCCTTTTCGGTTTTTACGGCGTTGCGCCCGGAGCGCTTTGCAGCGTAGAGCGCAGAGTCCGCCCGTTCGATGAATGTTTGTACGGAGTCATCCGCACGCGCCTGGGACACGCCGATGCTGATGGTCACATCGACATCTTTGCCTTTGACGGTGAACGACACTTCCTCAATCTCCTTGCGGATTCTTTCGGCCAGAGCCGTAGCCTGTTGCAGGTCGGCGCTCAAATGTATAATGGCAAATTCCTCGCCGCCATACCGGCAGACACGCGCATCGCCTGTGGCGATATTCCGCAAGGATTTGGAAACGTGCTTGAGTAGCTTGTCGCCTATAAGGTGGCCGAATTCGTCGTTAAACCTTTTGAAGTGGTCGATATCCAGCATCAGAAGCGAGCACCGTTTGCCCTGCTTTGCCTGCTTCAGCGTTTCCACCATGCTCTCATCAAAGAAGCGCCTGTTCCAAAGCCGCGTAAGGTTGTCCGTGCGGGCGTCGTTTTTTGCGTTTACCAGTTCCGCGTGCAACACTTCCAGCTCTTCGGAGGAGTGCTCCAGCTTTTTCTGCATTTTCAGGGTTTGGGAGGTTGTTTCATTCGTATCCTTCAGTATCTTGGAAAGGAGCGTCTGCACATCCGCAAGCCCTGAGGAACTCTCCATGATTCCCATGTATTGTTGCAGTTTTTTGCCGTAGCCGGAGGATGATTCCGAACCGGCAAGCACATCCTTCATGATATTAATTACCATCTCGCTTACCTTCCGGCTCAGCGTATCGGCGGCTTCTATCTCGGCCTGCACTTTTTCGGTAGTTTCGGGTCCAAGTGTGCGGACGAAAAATTTCTCGTACAGCTTTTCGTTCAACTCCAGCGAGAAAACAGTATCCGCAGCCAGTAGCTCGTCCAGGTGTTTTTTTATTTCCTCTTTCCTGCCGAGGAAATATTCGAACCATATGCGGTAGTTCTCCGGCGTTATCGGTATCCCTTTCCGGGAAAGGAAGGGTACTAGTTGGCGTACGATATCTTTCGTGACTGCGGTATCAGACATTATTGCCCCCGTGGTTGGATGACCCGCCCCACCCCAGCTTGTCCCTCAGG
>JAHFEI010000246.1:0-1747 GCA_023248615.1 Nitrospinales bacterium
TGGGGGTGTTCAGCGATAAAACCAGCATGGACAGGGTTCTATACGCCGTTTTCACCTACGAAAACAAAAAACAGGGCGCGGTTCCCCTTTTTGCCCTGACACAAAATTCTTGACGTTACCCGCGGATGGGAAAATGAGTGGCCGCACGGCATCGTTACCCACCATGCGGCCCGCTCTTGAGGAGAGACTTTTTTAAACGGACATGCGCATGACTTCCTGGTACGCTTCCATTACCTTGTTGCGCACCTGCATGGTCATACGAAAAGCGATATCCGCCTTGGACATCGATATCATCGTCTCGTGTATGTTTTTGCTCCTGCCCGTGGCCAAGTCCTCTATGGACTTGTCAGCATCCAACTGCATCTTGTTAACCTCGTTCAGCGATTCCTTCAGCACGTCGCCAAACCCTTTGGATGCCCCGGCGGAACCTGCGGGCTTTCCCACGTTCAATGCCGCACCAAGCGGCTTAAAGTTCGTGTGTATCTTTATGTCAGCCATTTTTTACCCTTGTCATTTTGCGTCCGTGATGGCCGAGCGCACCATGCCCATCCTCTTGTTAAATGCCGTTACCGACGCATCGTAAGCTATCTGCGCGGAGGAGAACTCCACCATCTCTTTTTCCAGGCTCACGTTGTTGCCGTCCATGCGCCCCTGCGAAAGGTCCACATCCGTAATTCCGGATATTGACCGTATGTTCTGGCTGTTCATCACCAGATGCCGCCCGTTTGTGGAGCGCATCGGAAGCTGGCCTCCCTCTGTGGCCTGTTGCAAAACACTCTGGAACTCGAACCGCTGCGCCTTGTAGCCCGGCGTTTCCGAGTTCGATATGTTCGATGCGGATATAGCCACCTTTTTTGCGTTCAAGTCCAGGTTTTTCCTCAGAACCTCTGGAGCCCTGTCGCTAAACAATAAAGAGCCAATCAATCCCATAAACACCTCATGCCATGTAAGAAAGCAATGAGTGTGCCGAACTGGGAGTGTCTTTAGATATCAGCTAGTTACGCTCCAGGCAATCCATAGCTTACGTCAAAACGGAAGGTTTTTCCCCAATTTTTGACGCTTCATTTCCAGGTTACGCTTGTGGTTCCCTGCACCAGAATCACGGTTTTAAACGCCTTGGAGCTCATATAAAAGCTTTTCAGCTTAATGGGTACCGTCACTGGCCAGCCCACGGCCCTGTCCGGGAAGGGTGCAAAATGATGGGGTTGAGTACCGCTACGTATTATTACCAGCCCAAGGTACCGCGAGCCGAGCGTGACAAACGGGACGCCGCCCTGCGTGACAAAATCGAGTTTTTGCAGGCCGAATATTCCGCTATTGAAAATATCGCAAGCGCATTTTCGGAGAGAGGACTTATGAGAGAGAGAACCGGCGCGCTTAATAAATGCGGCTCTATACGCCGCTTCCATATTAAACTCATGTCTCAAAATCAGAAAAAAAGGATGCACATATGGCGATCAAGGCGACGATATTTAGGGTCACACTTCAGGTTTCGGATATGGACCGGGGCTACTACAATGACATCGCACTAACCATCGCCCAGCACTCATCCGAAACGGATGAGCGGACGATGGTGCGCCTGCTTGCCTATGCCCTGCACGCATCGGAAGGATTGAAGTTTACTGAGGGGGTATCCGCCGAAGAGGATGAACCGGACATCTGGCGCAAAAACCTGACGGGTGATATTGAGCTATGGATCGATGTCGGCCTCCCCGATGAAAAGAGGATCAGGAAAGCGTGCAACCGG
>JAHFEI010000246.1:1757-3694 GCA_023248615.1 Nitrospinales bacterium
AGGACGTACGGTGGAGCCGTGGTGGCAAGCGATCGCCGATACGTTGGGCCGCCATAAAAACCTGGAAGTGATCGCCCTTCCCCACGCGGCGACCCGGTCATTGGGGGAGATGGCCCAAAAGACGATGGCGCTACAGTGCACCATTCAAGATGGGCAGATATGGATGGGCGACTCGGTAAATAGTGTATTCATCGAGCCGCTGACATTACGGTGAGTAATGGGGTCATGACTGGTTGACTTATTGCAGGCCTGCTAAACGCCGCCCTTTCGGGAGTGAATTGGTAGAAGATAGCGAAGAGCTTCCCCCGGTCCCAAGATGTGTCGGGGACGGCCTCGTCATGCGAGACCAGCCGCGAAGTATTGAACCTCGATTCTGAAGTTAAAAATTACTTTCCCCTCCTTCTTGCGTCGGTCGTGGGGGTGCCTTGCTACGGCTGTAGCCGGGATCGGCTGGCAAGAGGCGTAAAAAGGGATGCAACGCAACCAGTTGCGGGTTAAAATACGGCAAGTCGTGATTATGTGTATCGGAGGAGCGAATTGAAGCAATCCAAAATCCTGCTGGTTGATGACAGCCCGGATAACATCTACCTGCTTGAAATGATGCTTCAGGCGAAAAATTACCGGACGCTTTCCGCCCAAAATGGCCGCGAGGCCATCCAGATGGTCAAGAGCTCCGGTGATGTAGACCTCATCCTGATTGACGTGATGATGCCTGAAATGGACGGTTTCGAGGCTAGCCGGAATATCCGCAACATGGTGGAATCCGCCCATATCCCGATTATCATGATGACCGCCAAAAAAAGGGAGCTGATGGATGTGGTGCGCGGGCTGGACGAGGGGGCGCTGGATTACCTTACAAAGCCGTTCGAGGAAGAGGAACTGATGGCAAGGGTTAAGTCCATGTTGCGCGTAAAACACCTGCATGATGACAACCGCATCCTGCTGGAGAAGTTGCAGAAACAGCAAAAGATGCTGGAGCAGGAATTGAAAGTGGCGGAAAAGGTGCAGTACGCCATGCTACCGTTGGACGCCGATTGTCCCGCCAAGTGCAAGGTGGACGCCTACTACCGCGCTACGGCGTCAGTGGGTGGGGATTATTACGATTTCCTGAGATACGACGACGACAGGACTGCATTCATGATTGCGGATGTATCCGGCCACGGCCCCTCTGCCGCGCTTATCGTGGCGATGCTCAAGACGCTTTTGCTGAACGAGAAGTGGGACTTTCCCTCGCCAGCCAAAATGCTTGCGCGGCTGAATGAAAAGCTCCTTCCCATGATTCCCGAAGACCACTACCTGACCGCGTTTTATTGCATTGTTGATACGGCGAAAAATACCATAGTATTCTCCCGCGCCGGGCATCCCACTCCGTTTTTGTTTGGCGGTGGGAAAGAGGACGTCATGCCGCTAGACGATGGTCACGGCTCGATAGTCGGGATGTTCGAGAATGCCGAATTCGGCGAGGCGACCGTAAGTTTCAGCAAGGGAGACAAGCTTTTTATGTATAGCGACGGTATATTTGAGGTGCCGGACAGTAACGGGGAGATGTACGGCCTTCGCGCATTAAAGGAAATGGTGTGTGCCAACCGCGATAAATCCGGCAAGGAAATGATAGAGACGATTATCAAGGATGTGGATGCCTACTGGAACGGCGAATCCCAGCGCGATGATGTTGCCGTGCTGGTGTTGGAGTTCAACTAATACCGTGCCTTCGCCGGTCACCTCTTTCCGCAGGCTTAAAACAAGGATAGGGCATGCTACGCGAAAGACGGAACGGACAGGATGCACCGTGCTGGTTTTCGACGACCCCGCCGTATGTGGCGTCCATGTTGCCGGAGGCGCACCGGGCACAAGGGAGACCGACATGCTAGATCCCGCGTGCCTCGTGGAGCGGATAAACGCCATAGTTCTCACCGGCGGTAGCGCGTTCGGCCTTG
>JAHFEI010000024.1 GCA_023248615.1 Nitrospinales bacterium
GCATTTCAGACTATTCTAAAAAACAGGACATACCATGGTGGAATTCTTGCCGCCGGGTCAGGGTTGCTAAAATACGGAGAGAAGGGGAAGGGGATTCATTCACGTTGGTACCCCTCGACCATAGCGAGAAGACTCGTCAACCTTGTTAACATTGCGCCACGAATCGACTTTCGGTGCGATGACGGCTTGGAGGTTTTACGGGAGTTCGCAAAGAAACAGGATGTGATTTACTTCATTGACCCTCCTTACACTGCTGGCGGGAAAAAAGCCGGAAAACGATTATATAAATATAGCAATCTCGACCATGAGCAGTTGTTTTCCATTTGCAAAACCCTAAGAGGTGACTTTCTTATGACGTATGATAATGCTGACGAAGTAAAAGAAATTGCTCGGAACCATGGTTTCCAAATGCGCCTAATACCAATGACTAATACGCACAATGCTACAATGGAGGAACTTGTAATCGGCAAAGATTTGTCATGGATGGATGGATATTTTTCAGTGCATGAACCAAAACCAAAATATGGGGCAAAAAAACCGGAGAAGCCTATCTACCCACCCAAGAGAAAAACAACTAAATCCAGTCGCAACTCTTAAACTACAAACCGTCTATAGCAATCCACGGATTGGTTTTTTCCCGAAAATATAAAGCGCGGGTCATCCTCAATTTCCCTTGGCGAATGGTGTATTATCACTATTCCCCCCGGCTTCAATAACCCGTTAGAGGCAGCAAAAACATCTTCCCGTTTTACCGCGCGGGATGTGACAACATCCGCGCAACCGGCATAGCCCTCCATCTTGGCCAGCTTCTCCGAGCGCTCGCAAACCACCCTCACGTTTTTCAACCCCAAAAGCCCCGCGATGTGCGTAAGGAACACCGACTTTTTCCTGTCCGACTCCACAAGGGTAAACCGGATGTCCGGCAAGTGGATAGCCAGGATAATGGCGGGGAGGCCACCGCCGCTACCGATATCGAAAACCTCCAGCCCCTTTTGGGCCGGCATGAACTCCAGCATTGCCAGCGATGGTTTGACTAGGACTTCCTGCGCCTCGTGTTCCTTCACGGATGTTAGGTTTATCTTCCGGTTCCAACGGTAAAGCTCCGAAAGGTACTGCGCGGTTTTATTCAATTGCGCCGCGCCCGTGTTTTCAGGGTTATCGTCAGTATCGCCAGGGCGGCAGGCGTCATGCCGGGAATGCGCGACGCCTGGCCGAAAGTCAGCGGCCTTACCTCCCCCAATTTCTGCCTCAGTTCTATCGAAAGCCCGGAGATGTCCGAGTAATCCATATTCTCCTCCAGCGGAATATTCTCTATCCGCGACAACTGTCCTATCCACCGGCGCTGGCGCTCTATATACCCCTCGTATTTTATCTCAATCTCCGCACGCCCTATTTCGTCCGGCGAAAAAGCGGCAAGGTCGCCGAACACCGTTCCGCTTTGTATGGATACATCCGGCCTCTTGATGTACTGCCATAGCGGTATGGACTCCTCCGGCACGGGCAACCCACAGCTTTCCAGCTTTGCGCGTGTTGCGGGGATGGGGCCGATGTAAACATTCTTCAGGCTCTCCATAAGCGATGCTATTTTCTCCCGTTTCGCCATGGTAGCGTTGTAATCACCCTCAGGCAAGAGGCCTATGGAATGTCCAAGCCCGCACAGGCGCGTATCCGCATTATCCTGCCGCAACACCAGGCGGTGTTCCGCGCGAGAGGTGAAAATACGGTACGGCTCCTCCGTCCCCAGCGTTGTCAGGTCGTCCACCATTACTCCGATGAAACTTTCGGAGCGTTTCAATATCACCGCCCCCTCCCTTTTTACCTTACGTGCAGCGTTTATCCCGGCTAATAGCCCCTGCCCCGCCGCCTCTTCGTAGCCGCTGGTGCCGTTTATCTGCCCGGCAAAATACAGCCCCGCCACCAGCTTCGTTTCCAGCGTCGGGTATAACTGCGTGGGCGGGGCAAAATCGTATTCCACGGCGTAGCCCGCCTTCAGTATCCGAACCTCCTCCAGCCCGGACATGGTGCGCAGGAACGCCTCCTGCGTATCCAGCGGAAGTGACGTAGAAATGCCGTTCGGGTATATCTCATCGGAAATCCTGGAAACCGGCTCCAAAAAAACGTGGTGCGACACGCGCTTCGGAAAGCGCACAACCTTGTCCTCTATAGAGGGACAATAGCGCGGCCCGACCCCTTTTATCAAACCGGTGTAAAGCGGCGAGCGACCAAACGCCGCACGGATTATTTCATGGGTCTTATGGTTCGTGTGTATAAGGTGGCAGGGCAACTGCTCCCTCTCCACCGCAGGGCCGAAATACGAAAACGACGGCGGCGGGGAATCTCCCTCTTGCCGCTCCAGCGCGGAAAAATCTATCGTATTTTTATCCAGCCGTGGCGGCGTGCCGGTTTTCAGCCTCCCAAAGGTTATACCGAGCCTTTTAAGTGATTCGGGCAGGCGGCTGGAAGGCGCTTCGCCGTAACGCCCGCCCGGCGTCTGCACAAGCCCGGTGTGCAAAAGGCCGTTCAAAAACGTCCCGGTGCAAACCACGACCGCACGTGCGGAAATCGTTGTGCCGTCTTCCAGCGCAACCCCGGTTGCCCATCCGCCATCCGCTTCTATCGAAACCGCCGAGCCTTCGATTATCGAGAGGTTGTTCACCTTCTCCAGCTTTCCACGCATCACGCTTTCGTATTCGGCAGTATCCGACTGTACGCGATAGGCGCGAACCGCAGGCCCTTTCGAGCTGTTCAGCGTCCGGTACTGCAAGCCGGTTTCATCCGTCACGCGAGCCATCAACCCGCCCAGCGCGTCTATCTCGCGCACTATCTGGCTTTTGCCGGGGCCGCCAACAGCGGGGTTGCACGACATCCGCGCAATGGAGGCGCGGCTTGTTATCAGCATCGCGGTAGAGCATCCCAGCCGCGCGGCGGCGTGGGCCGCCTCGCACCCCGCATGTCCGCCGCCAATTACGACTATGTCGAAATCCATGCCAGACTCCCCGTATCCCCGTCCCTTAGCGGTTCATCCATCGGTCACTTGCCCACACAAAACTCGCTGAAAATAGCCTCCAGCACTTCTTCTGTGTACGATTCCCCGGTGAACCGCTTTATCTCCTCCAGTGCATCCCACACCGCCGATGACGCCAACTCGCGCCCTATTCCCACCTCTTCGGCGGCGCGCTTCAAGTCTGCGGCTATCCGCAGGAAAATTTCCCTGTGCCGGAGCCGGGTAACAATCGGTTCATCATCTCCGCCTGTGGTCACATTCTTCGACAGGGACGCAATAAGCGAAACCAACTCGCCCAGCCCACTGCCTTCCTTCACGGAAACACAAACCGGCGGAGTGGAGGAGGATGGCCATTCAAGCATCTGCGTCAAATCCGTCTTGTTGATTACCGCAATATGAAAAGGGGACTTGCCCATTTCCTCAAGCACGCGGGTATCGGCATCCTCCCACGGGCGCGAGCCGTCGAAAAGGCCCAGCACTGCGTCCGCCGTTTCCGCCGCCTTTAGCGAGCGCCTTATCCCCTCGGCCTCTATCTCGCAGGGCGCGGGGTTCAAGCCGGCGGTATCCACCAACTCCACCCGGATGCCCGCCAACTCCGCCTCGGCGCGTATCAGGTCGCGCGTGGTTCCCGGGTGGTGCGTTACTATGGCCCGCTCCTCTTCCAGCAGGGCGTTCAACAACGACGACTTCCCCACATTCGGCTTGCCTATTATCGCAAGCGCCAGCCCGTGCTTTAAAAAGCGTCCGCCATCATAACTTTTTATCAGCCGCTCCATGCGGCTTACGGCCTCGCCAAGCGCTTGGACAAGCTCTTCATCCGTTGCGGTCTGGAAATCCTCGTCGGGAAAATCTATTGATGCCTCCAGATGAGATTGCACCCACACCAGCTTTTGGCGCACGGCGTCTATGCGCGATGAAAGCCCGCCCTCCATGAGGTTGTACGCGGCGCGCGCCGCGCCCTCCGAGCGGCTTTTAATGAGGTCTATAACCCCTTCAGCCTGGCTGAGGTCAATCCTTCCGTTTAAAAAGGAGCGCTTGGTAAACTCTCCCGGCTCCGCCATGCGGGCGCCCGCGCCGATAACCAGCTTTAACACAGCCCGTAGCACCGCCGGGGAACCGTGGCAAGATATCTCCACCGTATCTTCCTTGGTGTAGCTTTTGGGAGCCTTCATGAAAGTAAGGCACACTTCGTCCACCGCGCTTTGCCCGTCGTTTATTGTCCCGTAATACATGCGGTGGGACTGCAACTCGTCGAGCTTACCTGCGGAATGACGAAACAGTGATGACGCCACGCGCCGCGCATCCGGGCCGGATACCCTGATTATGCCCAACCCACCTTCGCCAACAGGTGTCGCGATGGCGGCTATCGTGTCGCTAATGTCCATAGTGGTTAATTTAGATGCGGGAGCCTGAATTGGCAAGTGTAGAAAAACAAAAAGGGGCGCTCGCGGGAGCGCCCCTCTTCAAAAACAGGTTTAAAACTACTTGTGTGCCGGTGCTGCTGCGGGAGCCGGTGCTGCTGCGGGTGCTGCTGCGGGCGCTGCTGCGGGCGCTGCTGCAGGGGCTTCTGCCGGGGCTGCTGGTGCTGCTGCTTCAGGAGCCGGTGCTGCTGCGGGCGCTGCTGCCGGGGCTTCTGCCGGGGCTTCTTCCTTCTTGGTGCATGCGGGCACAAGCGCTACAGTTGCAACAAACAATGCCGACACTACCAACAAGCTGAACTTCTTTAACATGTTACTAAATACCTCCGATAAAATGTTATATCTTCCCCCACAACCTGCGCAACACGCGCCTGTGGGCACTTCTTGCTTTTTAAAAAGCCGCTTGAGTGTGACATACTAGCACATTAATTTTTAATTTGTAAAAAATAATAATTTGGCCTAACTGCGGAACCTATTGATATAATTACCCACCTGCCGAATAAGCGCAAAGGAGGAAAAATTAAAATCGGTATTATTTCGGATACGCATGACAACCTGCCGCTAATAAAAGCCGCCGTAGAATTTTTCAACAAAGCCCAAGTGGGGGCGGTTTTGCACTGCGGCGACTTTGTTGCCCCATTCGCGCTACTGCCTTTCCGGCAGCTTTCGTGCAAATCGTTCCACGCCGTTTACGGAAACAACGACGGGGAAAAAGCAGGATTGGAAAAGCTTGCGGGCGCGAATGGGTGGCAACTCGGGCACCAGCCGAAAGAAGTGGAAATATGCGGCAAACTCATCGCCATGATCCACGAGCCGGACGCCGTGGACGAACTTTTATCGCGCAATAAATTCGACGCGATTCTTTTCGGACACACACACAAGATAACGGCGCAAAAAGTGGGAAAGACCTTGTTGCTGAACCCCGGCGAGGGATGCGGCTATTTGGGAGGCAAGGGCACTGTGGCCATACTTGACCTCCAATCCATGGATGTGGAATTCCATAGGATCGGACATGCTCTTCCGTCCGTGTTTTAAGGCCATATCCTGCCGCTACGCCTGTCCGTACATGCCGGGACAGTAGGTAATCAACGGGAAAAATATTTTTTCAACTCTTCCTTCGGGATGGTAAATGCTATCGGCCTGCCATGCGGACAGGTATACGGCAGTTCCGCCGACGCCAGTTCCTGCGCCAAATCCCGCATTTCGCCAAGCCCCAGCTCGTCCCCCGCCTTTATCGCCGCGCGGCAAGCTATGCGTGATATGCAATCCGCAAGCACATCCTTGAAATCCTCATCCCGGTTGCTTCCAAGCGTTTCTGCGATATCCAGCGCTATTTGCCGGTAGTCTTTCCCCACCAGCACCGCCGGAACCTGGCGGATTATAAAATCAGACTGCCCAAACTCCTCCAGTTCCCATCCGAGCGATGAAAACGTTTTTATATGGCTACGCAACATGTCCGACTTTTTTGGGTCGGCGCTCACAGTGACCGGCACCAAAAGCCCCTGCCGCTCAATGGAAGAGGAAAGGTAGCGTTTCATCAGCCGCTCGAACAACACCCGCTCGTGTACCGTATGCTGGTCCATTATCACAAGGCGTTCCCCTTCCTCGAACATGATGAAGGTCTTGAACACCTGCCCCACCGCAACGGCGCTTTGGGAAAGCCTGCCGTGCGCCGAGTGGAGCTTTAACTGCTCCATCGGCACGGCGGCGGGGGGACGCCACAACTCAAAGGCGCGCGCAAATGCCTCCCGGTTTTCAGGCGGGACTCCCTCTCCGGGAGGCGTGGGAAATGGGCGAAAATTTCTGGCATCCTGGCGCGCCACCGGCACGACAGGGGAAGCAGAGGAGGATTTGCCGAACGCTTTCCGGATTCCCCTTACAATTGCGTCCGCCACCTTTGATGGGTCGGCAAGGCGCACCTCCGCTTTTGCGGGATGCACGTTCACGTCCACAACGGCGACAGGCAACTCCAGGTTAAGGAAGACCACAGGTTTCCTTCCGCGTGGCACAAGGTCGTCGAACGCCCGCAACACGGCAGAGCGCACCAGCGCGTCTTTTACCGGGCGGCGGTTGATGAAAAAGTACTGGTCTATCGCCGATGCGCGGTGGAAATGCGGCTTCCCGGCGAGCCCGTTAACTTTCATGTCGAAATCGGCGTAGTTTATCTCCACCAGGTTATCCGCGTAGTCCGCCCCGAAAACCTGCCTCACCCTTTCCAACAGCGTGGCGGCGGGCGGCAGTTCCATCACCCGCTTGCCGTCCTTTATAAAATTAAACCGCACCATCGGCGCGGCAAGCGCCGCCTGCACCACGCGGGAGGTAATATGCCCCATCTCGGTAGCCTCGGAACGCGAAAATTTCCTTCGCGCCGGTGTGTTGTAAAAAAGGTTTTCCACCAGCACTTCCGTCCCTTGGAGCGCGGGCGCATCCTGCACCTTCAGCGTCTCCCCGCCTTCCACCACTATCATGCGGCCTGTTTTCTCCCCCCGCCTGCAAGAAGATAGCGTAAGCCTGCTGACGGACGCTATGGAGGGAAGCGCCTCCCCGCGGAAACCGTAGGTGCCTATACCAAAGATGTCATCCAGGCTCCCTATCTTGCTGGTGCCGTGCCGGGCAACCGCCAGCTCTATCTCCCCTGCCGCTATCCCATCGCCGTTATCCTTTATCCGGATGCGGCGGCGCTTGAGCGACACCTCCACCTCTATCAGCGAGCTTTTTGCATCGAGCGCGTTCTCCACCAACTCCTTGACCACCGATGCAGGCCGCTCGACGACCTCACCGGCGGCTATCTGGGAAGCCAGCTCCGGAGACAGGATTTTTATTCGCGCCAAACTGTCCATAGTACGGATAAAATATCCCCCATGGCTCCCAAACGCAACAACATCATCAGGCGCGACAAAACCATCCATGACAGTAATATAAACCATACCGCATGACTGGCGCAAGCAAATTCTTTCCTCCGGCCAAAAAACAGGCGACGCTTCCCCTCGCCCTTCCGGAAGAAAAGCTCTATTCGCTTGAGCGTTTTTACTGCGGTAGCGAAAACAGGCTGGCGCTGGATACAGCAAAAGCCTTCATCTCGAGCAGGATGCACAACGTGCTGGTGATTGCCGGCAAGCCGAAAAGCGGAAAAAGCCACCTACTGAAAGGCATCTATCACGGCTGGCGCGGCAAAAAAAAGGCCGCCTTCATAGACCTCAAGACGCTAACAAAAGCGGACTCAAAATCTGTCGGCGCAACTTTCCGGCTGGCGGCGGAAGCGGGGTTGGTCTGCATAGACGACCTAGACGACCACGCGGTAAACAAAAAAACTCTCGATAACATCTTCTTCCTCTTCAACTCCCTGGTGAACAACAACGCCTGCCTGGCGGTGGCAATGAAAACATCACCTGCCAAATGCCCACAGCTTCCGGACTACCTCTCATCACGCCTTTTGTCCGGCATGGTAATAACCCTTAAAAAACCGGATGAGACGGAAAAAAAACGGATACTGGTGAAAATCGCCGCCGACAAGAGCATCACCCTCACCCCAAACGCCGCACAGTACATACTGGAGCACAGCTCCCGCTCGGTGGGAGACCTTTTGACGTTTATTGACCAATTGGAAAGTAATTTAACGCCGGAGCAAAAGCGAATCGGTTTACAATTGCTCAAGCGCGTGATAAATTCAATATCGGTATGACACATCGAAAAGGCAGGGGACAGGGTAGCGGGACAGACCGGTGGATATCGGAGATAGACTGCCCCTCCTGCGGGTGCCCCAACCGCCCGCGTGACCGCCGGTGCATGTATTGCCGCGAGGAGTTGCATGCCGGTTCGGCCTCGTTCAGGATTGCGCTTTCACCTTACATCACGAACCTGAGAAAATTCTTCAACCCCGTCCCGGATTCCAAAAGCGGAAGCCCCATCTGGAAGATAGCGCTCTCCGTGCTTTTATCCTCCGCGTTGCTCGCCATAGGCGTTACGTTCATCATGAAGGGAATGCACCAGCCAGGCTACTTCAACTGGATGGTCGCCGCGCTCTTGGTTATCTACGGCGTTGCGGCGCTTAGAAACGCCTACATTTCCACCCACAAGTAACAGCCTGTCTTCCTCCCCTCGCAAGGAGACCTTGCATAACCATCTTTCGTACGATACAAAACGGTGTCACTCCGGCCAAGCGAAGCGCGAATATGGCTACTTAATGAACAGGTAAAAGCCGTTCACAAAATAGATAAGGCCGAACGCGCCTATCGCCAGCCCCAAAAGCCACACAGGCTTTTTCTTCAATAGCCCCGCGATGGACGACAAGAGTATCGCTATCTGCAGGAATATCACCGCAAGGCCGAATGCCTGCGAATGCTTTTGCGATTCGTCCCGCACACTTTCCAGCCGCTTGGCCTCCGCCTGTATCCCGGATTTTTCCTTGTCGTAGGTCTCTATCTTCTTGGAGTACTCTTCCACCTTCTTTGTGTACACGTCCGCCACGGCCTGCGATGATTTTCCCGTAAGGCCGACAAGCTCCATCTGCAACTTCTCCCGCTGGATGGCATACAGGTTGGATTTTACGCTCTTTGCCTGGAAGAATGCCCACTGGTCGGAAGCCTGCGATTGGCTCATGACCGCCCGTGTGGAATAACCGCCGCCCTTAAAGGTGGAAAGCGTGGCGCAAACGGCCAGTATCACCGTGGACAACGCGAGGTAATTTAACCAAGGGTCTTTTTTCTCTTCTGCCATATGCTCCTCTTATATATCAAAGTATGCGCGCCGAATTTGCACAATATGTTGATCGGCTTTTCCGGATGGTTATTGTACGACATCCCCCGTTTTTAATGAACCCCGATTTGCTTTTGGTGATGTATCACACCCCGTGCAGTCACACTTAAATGGTGATGGCAATGTCATTGGTACGTTGTATTATAGACAGCGGAGGGGTGGCCGAGTGGTTTAAGGCGGCGGTCTTGAAAACCGTTGAACGCAAGTTCCGGGGGTTCGAATCCCTTCCCCTCCGCCAAAAAAATATGCTTCCCTTTCGGGAAGCTTCTTTATCTTGCGGCTGATGCGAAAAGGGATTCGAAGCGAGTGCGCAGCGTGAGCGATAAGCGATCGCATACCGCCATGGATGGCGGGATAGCGTACGGGGCGGCTGGTTCTACAGCGCGTAACAATTTTCGGCGAAAGCCAAAAAGTTATGGCTCTCCCGGCTTATGCCCTTGGCTTGGCCAGCCTTTTCGGCGGCTTCGCTGACGCTATCTGGCGGCGTGGTGGCGCGGCATGCAAGGCTCCCGGCGTGACCGATGCACTTCCGCCATCATCCGATGATGCCAGGCCTACAAGCTCGGAAAGCGCCATGGAAGTTGTGTGCATAGCTCCCGCCTGTGTATTCAATTCCTCGCTGGCGGATGCGGATTCTTCCGCCGTAGCCGCATTTTGCTGTGTAACCTGGTCTAATTGGGCCACGGCCTGGGTTACTTGTTGCACCCCCTGGGCTTGCTCGTTTGATGCGCCGGTAATTTCCGCGATGAGGGCGGCTATTTTCTGGGTGCCCTGTTCGATGGCGTTCAGGTCCGATGTGGCTCTTTTCACGATTTCCGACCCATGCTCGGTGTTCCTCATGGCGCTCTCAATAAGCGTGGCAGTATCCCTGGATGCGGCGGCGGAGCGTTGTGAGAGGTTGCGCACCTCTTCCGCCACTACGGCAAACCCCTTGCCATGCTCACCGGCGCGGGCCGCTTCCACTGCGGCATTCAGCGCCAGCAGGTTTGTCTGGAAGGCTATTTCCTCTATCACTTTTATTATCTTGGATATTTCGCCGGAAGACTGTTTTATGGAATCCATTGCCGTAACCATTTCGGACATGGAGCGCGCGCCGGAGGAAACCATCTTTTTGTTGTCTTCCATCATGGTGTTTGCCGCAGTGGCATTCTCCGCATTTTTGCCAACCATTGCGGATATCTCCTCAAGCGAGGCGGAAGTTTCTTCCAGCGATGCCGCCTGCTCTGTCGCCCCTTCGGCAAGGGCCTGGCTGGCCGATGAAATCTCGCCGGATGCGGCGCTTACCTGGCTCGCCCCGGCTACCAGGTTGTTGGTTATTACCGTCAGGCGTTTGCGCACGTCCATCGCTATGTAAGTGGCCACGCCAAGCCCCAGGATAAGGCCGAGAATCCCGGAAATGATGCCCATCGTTTTGCTCGTTTGGCTGGAGCTTTTCAGCCCGGCTATGGATTCCGCAAAATCCTTGTTCACCTCTACGACGAACCCTTCAAGCGATTTGGTCATCTCATCCGATATCGGGTCGAACTCTTTCATCAGCTTGTTTCCCTCGGCGGGGCCGGATTTGATGTAGACTGCGGACATTTTTTGCCCGAAGTCGTAGAATTTTCCGAAGCTGGCGTTTATGGCGTTGAGCTTTGCTTCCGAGGGGGTGCCAGCGAAAAGCTTTTTCAATTTGTCGCCGTTTTCCCGGAACGCCTTGGCCTGTTCTGCCGCAAGTTTTAGCCCGTCATCGAACCCTGTTGCACCTCTCGTGGCGGAGATGTCGGTAAGGTACTGTTGCACCTGCACCACGTTGAGTTTCATGTCGTCCGCCAGTTCGCGCCTTTCTGCCGCCACATCGAGCCTTTGGATCTCGGCTATTTCCTTGTACGACTGGTACACCTTTATTGCGCTTAGCGCCACAACAAGTATCAGTAGCGACGCAAAACCCAGATATATTTTCTTTATCACGTTCATTACCCTACCCCCCCCAAAAACTTTCCAGCCCTGTTATCGCACCTTGGAAATGCGCCCACCAAAACGTACCGTTGCCGTGCCTGCCCGCACGGGGAGAGCTATCTGCCCAAAGCTCCAGCCCTTTAGCGATGATACGCCTTATATATCGAAAAGGGAACATGTAGTCTTGGAATTATCTGGATTGCTTACGGTGGTAATGTAAAAAAGCGCGAAAAAGGCCAATCTGATATCTTGGCACAGTGTCCCAGTGACGGCTTTACACAAAGATCAATATGTTTCGGTAGCGACGGACTTCAGTCGGTCTTGCGCCCGCCGGGGCGCAACAACAGGATAAATCCCGTTGCCACCACAGCCCGTTGAAGCATGTTCTGTATTGTAAAGGAAATACCGGGACACTACACTAGGCGGGTGGAAAAGGAAAAGGTGCTGGTGGCGATGAGCGGCGGGGTGGATAGCTCTGTGGCCGCCGCGCTTTTGCAGGAAAATGGGTACGACCCAATAGGCGTTACCATGCGCCTTTGGACCTTGCCGGTGGCCGAGGCCGCCAGCCGCCAGGGCTGTTGCTCGCTGGACGACGTGAACGACGCCCGCAGGGTGGCCGACCAACTGGGCATACCCCATTACGTCGTCAACATGAAGGAGGAGTTCCGCGCAAACGTGGTGGATTACTTCGTAGCCGAATACCTTTTGGGCCGTACGCCAAACCCGTGCATAGCTTGCAACCGGGTATTGAAGTTCGACCTGTTGCTGAAAAAGGCTTTTCAGCTCGGCGCGAGCAAGCTTGCCACCGGCCATTATGCCCGCATCACAAAAGACGAAAACGGATACAGACTGCGGCGGGGCAGGGATGTGGAAAAGGACCAGAGCTACTTTCTTTTCGATATTCCCACATCCCGGCTTGGGAACCTGCTTTTCCCCGTGGGTGATTTGACCAAAGGGCAAACTCGCGCCGTGGCGGAGCGGCTGGGGCTGAAGACCGCGCAAAAGGCCGAGAGCCAGGAGATATGCTTTGTGCCGGACGACGACTACGTGGGCTTTATCCGCCAGCTTGCGCCGGATGTGCCGCCGGGAGAATTTGTAAACCGCGACGGCAAAAAGCTTGGCATGCACCGGGGCATCCCTTACTACACGATAGGCCAGCGCCGCCGGCTTGGCATCAGCACCGGTGAGCGGATGTACGTTACGGCAATAGAGGCACAAAGCAATACCGTGGCGCTAGGCGGGGAAGATGATCTGCTTTCCGGTTCGCTGGTTTTAAAAAATATCACGCGCCACCTGCCACTGGTGGATGGGCAGGAAATATTGGCGCAGGTGCGCTATCGCAGGGAGCCGGCGCGGGCCACCATCCGGTTTACCGGGGAGGACACGGCAAAGATAGAATTCGAAAAACCGGAACGGGCCGTCTCGCCGGGGCAGGCAGTGGTATTCTACACGGATGATATAGTCGCGGGCGGGGGATGGATTGAATCGTTTTCCCCCTCCAATCGCGCACAGGGGGGATGAATGGGAATAGACATGGAAGAGACGCTGGAGTTCGCTATCCGTATGACGCGCGCCGCAGGAGAAGTGCAAAAAAAACATTACGAGAAGCGCGACCTTATTATCCAGCATAAAGGTACCATCAACCTAGTAACGGAGGTAGACCTGGAATGCGAACAGCTTATCACCAGCGCTATAGCGAAAGAGTTTCCAGACCACGAAGTACTGGCCGAAGAAGGCACCGACACAAAATCCGGCAGTGACTACGTGTGGTACATAGACCCGCTGGATGGCACAACAAACTATGCCCACGGGTTTCCCTTTTTTGCCCCCTCTATAGCGCTGGCATACAAGGGGGACGCGGTGGTGGGCGCCGTGTACGACCCAATGCGCAACGAGATGTTTAGCGGGCTTAAAGGCGGCGGCGCATACCTGAACGGCAACCGCATAAAAGTATCATCCACGGACAACATGGATCACGCATTGCTTGGCACGGGGTTTCCGTACGACCTGCGTACCAACCCGGACAACAATGTGGAAAACTTCAACCGCGTTGTTTACCACTGCCAGGCGATACGCAGGGCAGGCGCGGCGGCCCTAGACCTGTGCTACGTGGCGTGCGGGCGGTTCGAGGGTTTTTGGGAGCAGTGGTTGTACCCGTGGGATATGGCGGCGGGGGCGTTGTTCGTGCAAGAGGCCGGGGGAATAACGACGGATATGAAGGGAAAGCCGCTGGACCTGCTTGGGA